>NZ_JACCQA010000022.1:0-113495 GCF_015712215.1 Burkholderia sp. 9779_493 | reverse complement strand
CCGCCCGACCACGCGGCGGCCGCTGCCGCCGCGCTCGCCGAGGAACTGCAGCGCGTGCGCGACGCCGCGCACGCCGAAGGCCATGCGGCCGGCCACGTCGAAGGCCAGGCGCTCGGCTACCAGGCCGGTTTCGAGCAGGGCCGCGAACAGGGTTTCGAGGCCGGCCAGGCCGACGCCCGCGAACAGTCCGCGCAGCTCGCGGCGCTCGCCGCGTCGTTCCGCGAAGCCGTGTCCGCCGTCGAACACGATCTCGCATCCGAGCTCGCGCAGCTCGCGCTCGACATCGCGCAGCAGGTCGTGCGCCAGCACGTGAAGCACGACCCGGCCGCGCTGGTCGCCGCCGTGCGCGACGTGCTCGCGGCCGAACCCGCGCTGTCCGGCGCGCCGCATCTCGCGGTGAATCCGGCTGACCTGCCCGTCGTCGAAGCGTATCTGCAGGACGATCTCGACACGCTCGGCTGGACCGTGCGCACCGACGCGTCGATCGAGCGCGGCGGCTGCCGCGCGCACGCCGCGACCGGCGAGGTCGACGCGACGCTGCCCACGCGCTGGCAGCGCGTCGCCGCCGCGATCGGCAAGGTGAGCACGTGGTGACGCGCTCGCCCGACGCGTTCGCGCACGACGGCATGACGCCGCTCGAACGCGAGCTCGCGCTCGCGTCGTTCGGGCCGGCGGCCGCGCACGATCCCGCGGACGACGCCACGCCGCACGCCGCATCCGAGGCTGCCGACGCCGCCCCGCGCGCGCCGCACAATCCGCATCTCGCGCACTGGCGCACGCACCTGAACGGGCTCGCCGCGCGCAGCCACCGCGCGCTGCCGCTGCGGCCGTGCGGACGCCTCACGCGCGCGGCCGGCCTCGTGCTCGAGGCGATCGGGCTGCGCCTGTCGGTCGGCGCCGAATGCACGATCGAACTGCCGCCCGGCAGCACGCTGCCGCACGCGGAAGCCGAAGTCGTCGGCTTCGCCGGCGACCGCCTGTTCCTGATGCCGACCACCGACGTCGCCGGCGTCCTGCCCGGCGCCCGCGTGTGGCCGCGCGAAAGCGCGCCCGTCGCCGATCCGCTCGCGGGCGCGAAGCGGCTGCCGGTCGGCTGGGAGATGCTCGGGCGCGTCGTCGACGCGTCGGGCCGCCCGCTCGACGGCCTCGGCCCGCTCGCGTCGAAAGTCGATGCGCCGCTGTCGGCGCCGTCGATCAATCCGCTCGATCGCGAGCCGATCCACCACGTGCTCGACGTCGGCGTGCGCGCGATCAACGCGCTGCTCACCGTCGGCCGCGGCCAGCGGATGGGCCTGTTCGCCGGCTCCGGCGTCGGCAAGTCGGTGCTGCTCGGCACGATGGCGCGCTATACGAGCGCGGAAGTGATCGTGATCGGCCTGATCGGCGAACGCGGCCGCGAAGTGAAGGAATTCATCGAACAGATCCTTGGCGAGGACGGGCTCGCGCGCTCGGTCGTCGTCGCGGCGCCGGCCGACGTGTCGCCGCTGTTGCGGATGCAGGGCGCCGCGTACGCGACGTCGCTCGCCGAGTATTTCCGCGACCAGGGCAAGCACGTGCTGCTGCTGATGGATTCGCTGACGCGCTATGCGATGGCGCAGCGCGAGATCGCGCTGGCGATCGGCGAGCCGCCCGCGACGAAAGGCTATCCGCCGTCGGTGTTCGCGAAGCTGCCCGCGCTCGTCGAGCGCACCGGCAACGGCCCCGAAGGCGGCGGCTCGATCACCGCGTTCTACACGGTGCTGACCGAGGGCGACGACCAGCAGGACCCGATCGCCGATTCGGCGCGCGCGATCCTCGACGGCCACATCGTGCTGTCGCGTACGCTCGCCGAGGCCGGCCACTATCCCGCGATCGACATCGAGGCGTCGATCAGCCGCGCGATGACCGCGCTGATCGACGAAACGCATCTCGACCACGTGCGGCAGTTCAAGCAGATGCTGTCGCGCTACCAGCGCAATCGCGACCTGATCGCGGTCGGCGCCTACGCGCCCGGCCGCGACGCGCAGCTCGACCGCGCGATCGCGCTCTACCCGCGCATCGAAGCGTTCCTGCAGCAGGGCTTTCGCGAATGCGCGCCGTTCGCATCGAGCCTCACTGCGCTCGATGCGCTGTTCGACGCTTACGGAGGCTGATCCCGATGGCCCACGGCTTTCCCCTTCAGCTGCTGCTCGACCGCGCGCAGGAAGACCTCGACTCGGCCGCGAAGCAGCTCGGCGCAGCGCAGCGCGACCGCACCGCGGCGGCCGAACAGCTCGACGCGCTGCTGCGCTATCGCGACGAATACCACGCACGCTTCGCGCAATCCGCGCAAAGCGGGATGCCGGCCGGCAACTGGCGCAATTTCCAGGCGTTCATCGACACGCTCGATGCCGCGATCGCGCAGCAGCGCAGCGTGCTCGCCGCGGCCGAAGTCCGCATCGACGAGGCGCGCCCGAACTGGCAGCAGAAGAAGCGTACCGTCGGCTCGTATGAAATCCTGCAGGCGCGCGGCGTCGCGCAGGAAGCGCAGCGCGACGCCCGGCGCGAACAGCGCGACGCCGACGAACACGCCGCGAAGATCCTGCGCATGCGGGCCGACGCGGCCCGCTCGTCGTAACCGACCACCGCCTTCGAACGAGAGAACCGTCATGCCTCCCCTGCCCCTGCTCGGCGCGCTGCTCGACACCGCCGGCGCCGCACTCAAGGTCGCCCGTGGCTCGGGTGCGTCCGCCGCCGGCGCCGATGCGGCCGCTGCCACGAGCGCCGTGCCGTTCGCTCAGACGCTCAAGCAAAGCGTCGCCACGCGCGGCGATACGGCCAACGCCGGTACGCCGGACGCGTCGACCAGACCGGCTTCGTCGAAGCCGGCCGCCGGCGCGAAACCGTCCGGCACCGACGACGACAAGGCGACCGACGACACGCCCGCGAACGCCGCCACCGCCAACCCCGACGCCGTCGCCCTCGCGGCCGCCGCGGCCGTGCAGGCGCAACTGCAGGCGCGCCCGGACACCGCGACGCCGGCCGACGCGGCGACCGCCGCCGCGGCCGCCACCACGCAAAAGACGGCCGTGTCCGGCCAGCCGGACGCCACGGCGACGCTCGCCGATCATGCGGCCAAGGACGCGACCGCGCAGCCGACCGACCCGGCATCGAGCCGCGACGCGCTGCAAGCGGCGCTCGCCAAGCTGACGGGTGGCGCGGGCGCGATCACGATGCCGGCGACCGGCACGAGCGCCGCCGCCACGCCGACGACGCCGGCAGCGACCGCGTCGAACGCCGCCGCCCCGCTGACACCGAAAGTGCCGACGTTCGACCGCACGCTCGCCGACGCGAAAGGCGCGCTCGCCACCCAGCCCGCGCCGACCCAGGTCACGCCGCAAACGCTGCAGGCCGACGCGAACGCGCAGTCCGGCGCCCAGCACGCGCTCACGGCAGCCAGCAACGCGACGGCCCCGGCCGCCAGCGCGACGCTCGCGGCGGGCGCCACGGCTGCCGCCGCCGCGCAGGCGAACCTGCAACTGTCGCCGGCCGCCGGCGCGATCGCCGCCGCCAACGCACACGCGCTCGCGCCGCACGTCGGCACGGCCGACTGGACGGATGCACTGAGCCAGAAAGTGGTGTTCCTGTCGAACGCGCACCAGCAGAGCGCCGAGCTGACGCTCAACCCGCCCGATCTCGGGCCGCTGCAGGTCGTGCTGCGCGTCGCGGACAACCATGCGCACGCGCTGTTCGTGTCGCAGCACGCGCAGGTGCGCGACGCGGTCGAAGCCGCGCTGCCGAAGCTGCGCGAAGCGATGGAAGCAGGCGGACTCGGGCTCGGCAGCGCAACCGTCAGCGACGGCGGCCTCGCGTCGCAGCAACAGCAGCCCAACCCGCAGCAGACTTTCGCCGGCGGCCAGTCGTCGCGACGCGGGAACGGCGGACCGTCAGCCGTCGATGCACCTGTCGACGCCGCGCAATCCGCACCGGTCGCCGCGCGCGCGAGCCGCGCCGGCCTCGTCGATACGTTTGCCTGAGCATGGCCGCTGCCGTGCCGTGCGCGCGCCGCGCCTAGCGGCCGTGCACCGCGGTAGCCGCCTCGCCGCGCGGCACACCGCCGCGGCGCGCCGCGACGATGAAGTCCGCCGCGCGTTCGCCGATCATCACCGACGGCGCATTCGTGTTCCCGCCCACCAGCGTCGGCATCACCGACGCATCCACCACGCGCAACCCGTCGACGCCGCGCACGCGCAGTTGCGGATCGACGACCGCGCGCGCATCGGAGCCCATCCGGCAGGTGCCGACCGGGTGATAGATCGTGTCCGCATGCGCGACGATCGTCGCGCGCAACTCCGCTTCGCTCTGGTCCGGCCGCGTGTACAGCTCGCGCCCGCCCTGCGACGCGAGCGGCGCCTGCGACAGGATGCTGCGCATCGCCTGCGCGCCGCGCACCAGCAGGTCGAGATCGCGTGAATCGCTGAAGAAGCGCGGATCGATCAGCGGCGCGTCGCGCGCATCGCCGCTCGCGAGCGCGACCGTGCCGCGGCTGAACGGCCGCAGCGCGCACACGTGCAGCGAATAGCCGAAGCCCCAGTGCATCTTGCGGTTGTGGTCGTCGACGAGCGCCGTGCAGAAATGCAGTTGCAGGTCGGGACGCGCGAGCGACGGATCGCTCTTGATGAAACCGCCGGCCTCCGCGACGTTGCTCGTCATCATCCCGGTGCGGCTCGAGAAATAGCGCGCGAGCGCCGGCGTCATCTTCGCGATGCCGCGCACGCACACGCCGACCAGCTCCGACGAATTCACGCGCGTGTTGATGATGAAATCGATGTGGTCGATCAGGTTCGTGCCGACGTCCGGCGCATCCTGCACGACCGCGATCCCGTGGCGGCGCAGTTGCTCCGCCGGGCCGACTCCCGAACACATCAGCAGTTGCGGCGAATTGAACGCGCCGGCCGACAGGATCACTTCCGCGCGCGCGCCGAGCGTCTCGACCCGCCCGTTGCGCGACACCACGACGCCGACCGCGCGCTTGCCGTCGAAGCCGACGCGCAGCACCGTCGCATCCGTGAGCACGTGCAGGTTCGGCCGGTTGCGGCCGTAGATATACGCGCGCGCCACGCTGCAGCGCGAACCGTCGCGATGCGTGACCTGATAGAAGCCGACGCCTTCCTGCGTCGCGCCGTTGAAGTCGTCGTTCAGCGGATAGCCGGCGGCATGCGCGGCCTGGATGAATCGTTCGGAGAACGGATTGCGAAAGCGCAGATCGGAAACGGTCAACGGGCCGTCCGCGCCGTGCCACGCGTCGGCGCCGCGTTCGTTGCCTTCCGCGCGGCGGAAATACGGCAGCACGTCTTGCCAGCCCCAGCCCGTCGCGCCGAGCTGCGCCCACTCGTCGTAATCGCCCGGGTGGCCGCGCGTATAGATCATCGCGTTGATCGCGCTCGAGCCGCCCATCCCGCGCCCGCGCGGCTGGTAACCGCGCCGCCCGCCGAGGCCCGGCTGCGGCACCGTCTCGTAGCCGTAGTTGGTGCCGAGCTTGAACGGCACCAGCGCCGCGATGCCGACCGGCATGTTGACCAGCAGGTTGCGCTCCGTATGCGAGCCGGCCTCGATCAGTGCGATCGTCGCATCGGGGCAGGCATCGGCGAGACGGCCGGCCAGGCTCGAGCCGCCCGAACCGCCGCCGACGATGATGTAGTCGTATTGCATGTCACGTCTCCGTCGTGTCATGGAAGGCGCGCCGGCACCGCCGCGCGACCGCGTCCCCTCTTGTGTTCGGGCATTGTAGGAATGGCCGTCCCGTGCGCGGCGCGCGGATTCAAGAGCGATTCCTCTAAACGCCCGCGTGAACTAAATTTAAGATGTATCGAATCGCTTCGCGCGATGCACCGGCCACGAGAAGCCGACTCGTCGCGAAACGGGAGGAACGACGATGCAGCGCCAGATCCTGCAGGCCGCGTGTCGACCGGGTGATCCGGAGGTCACGCGCGCGGCCCGCATTTCATTTCAAACGGCGGCCTGCGCGACGACGTACGGCGTCATGCGCGCAGTCGGTGGAAATCGAACGGCACGCGCCATCGCCGACCGTTTGGACGGTGTGTCGACGTCGCTGCACGATGAGCGGCGACGGGTCGTCGCGTACCCGTCGCGCGGCCCTGCTGCGGTGCACCGGCAGGCGTGCGCGCAATGGCAACGCGCGCCCGCTCGTCACCGTATCGGATCGTGCGCGCCTGCCGTGCGGCGCACTTTTCGGACGGGGACACCGTCGCGCGGATACGACGCTTGCCGCATACCGCAACCGGCTTTCGAACACCCGTCGCATCCGGCCCCGTGCCGCGCGACCCGCATCACCCGATCCGCGTCGCCGCGCTCGCCGAGCGTGCGCGTGCGGCGTGACGGCCGGCCGATCAGCCAGGCCCAACTGGAGGAGACGACATGAAGAACGACCTGCCCGAACTGGCCCCGCAAGCACTGCCGTCGGTCGATGCGCTGACGTCGCTGCTGCACGACCAGCGCGCGGCGTACCTGCGCGCACCGTACCCGGCATGGGACACGCGTGCGCAGCACCTGCGCGCGCTGCGCACGATGCTGATCGATCACGCGGATGCGCTCGCCGACGCGATCAGCGCCGATTTCGGCCATCGCGCGAAGCAGGAAGTGCTGCTGTCGGAAATCTGGATGGCGAAGGAAGAGATCGACGACGCGCTGAAGCACGGCAAGCGCTGGATGAAGCCGATCCGCAAGCCGATGAACAAGTGGCTGCGCCCGGCGCGCGCGAAGGTGATTCCGCAGCCGCTCGGCGTGGTCGGCATCGTCGTGCCGTGGAACTATCCCGTGCTGCTCGCGGCGGGCCCGCTGATCTGCGCGCTCGCCGCCGGCAACCGCGCGATCATCAAGATGTCCGAACTGACGCCGCGCACGTCGGCGCTGTTCGAGCAGCTCATCGGCAAGACCTTCACGCGCGACCACGTCGCGGTCGTGAATGGCGACGCGGAGATCGGCGCCGCGTTCAGCGCGCTGCCGTTCGATCACCTGTTGTTCACCGGCTCGACGCAGGTCGGCCGCCACGTGATGCGCGCGGCCGCGGACAACCTCACGCCCGTCACGCTCGAGCTCGGCGGCAAGTCGCCGGCGATCGTCGGCCCGAATGCGCGCTTCGACGCGGCCGTCGATGCGATCGTCGCCGGCAAGACGCTGAACGCCGGCCAGACCTGCATCGCGCCCGACTATGTGCTGCTGCCGCGCGGGATGGAAGGCGCGTTCATCGAACGCGCGCGGACCCGCTTCGCGAAGCTGTATCCGGACCTGTCGGCCAACGGCGACTACACGACGATCGTGTCGCCGCGCCACTACGCCCGCCTGCAGCAACTCGCGAGCGACGCGCAGGCGGCCGGCGCGCAGTTGCATCCGCTGTCCGATGCGCAGTCCGATCCCGCATCGCGCCGCTTCGTGCCGTGCGCGCTCACGCAGGTGCCGGCCACGTCGCAACTGATGCAGGAGGAAATCTTCGGGCCGCTGCTGCCGCTCGTGCCGTACGAGCGGCTCGACGAAGCGATCGCGTACGTCAATGCGCGCCCGCGTCCGCTCGCGCTGTACCTGTTCGACGAGGATGGCGGCACGATCGACCGCGTGATGCGCGAAACGATCTCGGGCGGCGTCTCGATCAACGAAACGCTGATGCACATCGCATGCGGCAGTTTGCCGTTCGGCGGGGTCGGGGCGAGCGGCATGGGTGCGTACCACGGCTACGATGGCTTCGTGACGTTCTCGAAGATGAAGCCGGTGCTCACGCAGGCGCGCCTGAACGCGCGCAACCTGCTCGCGCCGCCGTACGGCAAGCGCTTCGCCGCGCTGATCAAGCTGATGCTGAAGTTCTGAGCCGGACGGGCCGCGTCGCGGCCCTGTCCAACCTGCCGCGCGGCAGGGATGCCGCGCGCGCAACGGTCACACGGGCCAGAGCGGCCCTTCCTGCATCGCGCCGATCTGCTCGCGCAGTTCGAGCACGCGCGCTTCCCAGTAACGATGCGTGTTGAACCACGGGAACGCGGCGGGAAACGCCGGATCGTCCCAACGCCGCGCGAGCCACGCCGCGTAGTGGATCAGCCGCAGCGTGCGCAGCGCTTCGACGAGATACAGCTCGCGCGGCTCGAATTCGCAGAAATCCTCGTAGCCGGCGAGCAGGTCCGCCAGCGCGCGCGACGCGCCTTCGCGATCGCCCGGCAGCAGCAACCACAGATCCTGCACGGCCGGCGCCATCCGGCTGTCGTCGAAGTCGACGAAATGCGGGCCGGCATCGGTCCACAGCACGTTGCTCGGATGACAGTCGCCATGCGTGCGCAGCAGGCGAATCTCGCCCGCGCGCTCGAACGCCGCCTCGACGCCTTCGAGCGCCAGCGCGACCGCGGTCTCGTACGCCGGTCTTACGTCATCCGGAATGAAATCGTGCGCGAGCAGGTAGTCGCGCGGCTCGTAGCCGAACGTGCCGATGTCGAGCACGGGACGCGCGACATACGGCTGCGTCGCACCGACCGCATGAATGCGGCCGATGAAGCGGCCGAGCCATTCGAGCGTGTCGCTGCGGTCGAGATCGGGTGCGCGCCCGCCGCGCCGCTCGAAGATCGAGAAGCGGAAACCGTCGAACGCGTGCAGCGTGCGGCCGTCGAACGATCGCGCGGGCACCGCCGGAATCTCGCGCGCGGCGAGTTCGGCGACGAACGCATGCTCTTCGAGAATCGCGTCGTCCGACCAGCGCGCCGGGCGATAGAACTTCGCGACGACCGGCGGGCCGTCTTCGATACCGACCTGGTAGACGCGGTTTTCGTAGCTGTTGAGGGCAAGCAAGCGCCCGTCGGTGCGCAGGCCGGCCGGCATCAGCACGCTGTCGAGCGCGTCGAGCACGCATTCGGGCGTGAGGCCGGCGAACGGCGGGCTGGCGGGAGAAGCGGGAGCGGAGGTGGCGTCTGTCATGCCCCGCATTGTGCCGCCTGCCGGACCGAAAGACGAGCGTCCGGTGCGATGGGTGCTTAGTGAAGCGCCGCGCCGGCCGGCAGAACGGATTCGCCGGTGTCGATCAGGTCCTCGAGAAAGAACGGCTCGGTGTTGAGTTCTTTCGACTCACCCGGCACGCCCGCGTACCAGGTCACCATGGCCATGTCGCCCAGGATGCGCTGGACGATGCCGCGCGCGCCTTTCGGCACCGCGATATGGGTAGTGCAGACGATCGACCCGATATGCATGATGGTTCCCCACTCTTGAATCTTGAAACCCGGCCCGCTGGCGAGCCGGCAAATGCCCGATCCGCGCCGCTCTCGGCGGAGCGTTGCGCGTGATCCCATTGTTCACGGTTTATCGAAGCGCGAAAAGAAGAAGAAGCAGGCGAAGTGCCGCGAATTCGTCGAATGTCTCCAATCAACCACTGCGTCGGGCACGTACTTGCCCGCCCGGTTACCCCCATCATACCCTGTCGAATGTGACTGACCACCGAAACGGTACCGCGCCACCACACGCCCATGATTGACGCAACGCGCGTGCCGCTTCGCTTCGCCGCTGCCGAATCATCGGAACACTGCACGCGACCGACCGGAATCACGTCGCGTGCGTCGCATGTCGATCGCTTTCCACCGTTCGTCGAATGCTTGCGTGCGTACCGGCATCGGCCTGCATCGACGCACGACGCCGCTCGCGATATGCAGCCGCCGACAAGAGTTGCGCTCGAAGGCTGCCTTGCGGTACCTTAAGCTTTCATTCGCGTTCAACCGCACTCCGACACGATGTATCCGCTCACGTCCGCCCTCGCAAAATCCCGGCCGCAGTTCGACTCGCGGCCGCAGGCGTGCGTGCATCCGTCGGTCCTTCCTCCTCCTGTCGCACCGCCGCTCGTCTGCGCTGCGCCGCCCCCTCCGGCGGCACGCGCCGGCTGACTCGCCGGCTTTTCGTTTTCGTCTTCCCTTCGCGCCGTGGGCTGCAGGTGCGTGCGTCATGACGCACGGCACGTTGCCGCGCGCGCGGATGGAACGTTTCGATCCGTTCGACAGGTGGATTCACATGGTTTCGTTCAAACGCGCGCTGGCCGCGCATGGCGCGACGTCGCTCTTCGTACTGCTGTGGAGCAGCGGCGCGATCTTCGCTGAACTCGGTCTGCGTCACGCGTCCGCGTTCGCCTTTCTCACCGCCCGTTTCGCGCTCGCATCGCTCGTGCTGCTCGCGCTGGCGTTCATGCGCAAACGCTGGCTGCCGCCGCGCGGCGAGCGGCGCATGGCCGCGCTGACCGGCTTGCTGATGATGGGCGGCTATTCGATCTTCTATCTGCTCGCACTCGAGCGCGGCATCGCGCCCGGGGTGCTCGCGACGATCCTCGGCGTGCAGCCGATCCTCACGCTCGCGATCGTCGAGCGTCGCTGGCAACCGGTGCGCATCGCGGGGCTCGCGCTGTCGCTCACCGGCCTCGCGCTCGTCGTGGGCCGCGGCGTGAGCGGCGGGACGGGCGGCCTGTCGGCGGGCGGCATCGCGTGCGCGCTGACGGCGCTCGTCGCGCTGACCGTCGGCTCGCTGCTGCAAAAGCGCGTGCGCGCGGCGCCCGCCGACGTGCTGCCGCTGCAGAACGCGATCGGCCTCGCGCTGTGCGTCGCGATCGTGCCGTTCCGGCCGGTGTCGTTCGACATCAGCTGGGCGTTCGTCGTGCCGCTGCTGTGGCTCGGCATCGTGATTTCGGTGATCGCGCAACTGCTGTTCTACCGCTTGATGCAGCGCGGCGATCTCGTCAACGTGACGAGCCTGTTCTATCTCGTGCCGGTCGTCACCACGCTGATGGATGCCGTGTGGCTCGGCAACCGGCCCGAGCCGCTCGCGCTCGCCGGCATGGGCGCGATCATCGCCGGGCTCGCGCTCGTGTTCCGCGCGCCGGCCGGCCGCCCGCAACCCGACCGCGCCTGAGCGGCGGGCCGCCGCGCCCACGGGTGCGGCGGCCCGTATCGGACACATACGACGATTCCGCGAAAATCGAAAGGAACGGGAAAGATACGCGCAAGGCGTTCGTCTTGTTCGCACGAAAAACGCGTGATTCGCGGGGCTTTCTACTGATTTTTAATGGTTCGGATAGCGAAAAACGCCGCCGGTTGCCTATACTCGAATTGACCGGCCTGCTCGTAACGGGCCGGACCAACTAGAAACACCCGGCATGGGGCCGGGGTGAGCGCACGCGTGCCGTTTCAGGCCGATATCCCGCAGGGATGGAGCCGCCCAGGCAAGCACCGAAGCGCCCACTTCGGCCGACACTGGAGACACGCATGACGACCTATTTCACGATCGGCGACTTCATCCTGTTGATTCCGATGGCGCTGGCCGGAGCGCTATTTCTCGGCGCGGTACCGTGCGCCACCCAGTTCCGTCACAACCTGCTGCGCGTACTCGGCGTCATTCTCGGCGTCGGCGTCGCGGTATTGCTCGTTGAAGGCCTGCCTGCGCTGATCTAGCGCCTCGCCGTGCGCGACGCCCATCGCTGCACCGCAGCGATGGGCCGCATCGCGTGTGCGGCGACGATACGGCACACGATATTTCGCATCCCGTATCGACTTCCGGTCAGATCGCCTGATCGGTGGACGGCTTTTCCCACAGATTGATGCCGCCTTCCGTCGCGTAACGATCGATCTCCGCGAGTTCCTCCGCCGAGAATTCGAGGTTCTGCAACGCACCGACGTTCTCGCGCACCTGCTCGGCCCGGCTCGCGCCGATCAGCGCGGAGGTCACGCGGCCGTTACGCAGCACCCACGCCAGCGCCATCTGCGCAAGGCTCTGCCCGCGCCGTTCGGCGATCGTATTGAGCTTGCGCACGTGCTCGAGGTTGTCCGCACTCAGGTGCTCCTGCTTCAGCGAGCCGCCGCCCGGCTTGTTCACGCGCGCGTCGGCCGGCACGCCGTTCAGGTACTTCGACGTGAGCAAGCCCTGCGCGAGCGGCGTGAACGCGATGCTGCCCGCGCCGACGTCGTCGAGCGTACCGAGCAGATCCTCTTCGATCCAGCGGTTCAGCATGTTGTACGACGGCTGGTGAATCAGCAGCGGCACCTTGTATTGCGCGAGCAGCGCGGCCATCTCGCGCGTCTTCGCGGCCGAATACGACGAAATGCCGATGTAGAGCGCCTTGCCCTGCTGCACGGCCGACGCCAGCGCGCCCGCCGTTTCCTCGAGCGGCGTGTGCGCGTCGAAACGGTGCGAATAGAAGATGTCGACGTAGTCGAGCCCCATCCGCTGCAGGCTCTGGTCGAGGCTCGCGAGCACGTACTTGCGCGACCCGCCGCCGCTGCCGTACGGCCCCGGCCACATGTCCCAGCCGGCCTTCGTCGAGATCAGCAGCTCGTCGCGATACGGCCGGAAATCCTCCTTCAGCAGCCGGCCGAAGTTGGTTTCGGCGCTGCCGTACGGCGGCCCGTAGTTGTTCGCGAGGTCGAAGTGGTTGATGCCGAGGTCGAACGCGGTGCGCAGGATCTCGCGCTGCGTCGAGATCGGCGTCGAATCGCCGAAGTTGTGCCACAGGCCGAGCGACAGGGCGGGCAGTTTGAGCCCGGACTTGCCGCAGGTGCGGTATTGCATGCCGGCATAACGTTCGGAAGCTGCTTCGTAGGCCATGAGTCTGTTCCGTCAGGACATCGGGGAAAGGGACGCGCGCCGGCCACGCCAATGACGCGACGGCGGCGAAGGAGTCATACGACGACTATGGTAGCGAAAGCGGCCGGATCACGCACGGCGGCGCGACGATGGACGCGACCGCGGCGCTCGCCTACACTGCGGCGTCTCGAATCACCGTTTCAGCGAGGTTGGTATGTCCCGGGTCATCTCGGTTGCACTGCTCGTCGGCGGCGTCGTGCTGCTGTATTTCGGCGGCCAGTCGTTCCATTCGATCAACGACAACGTGTCGCGCTTCTTCACCGGTTCACCCGCGACGAAGACGATCCTGCTGATCGCCGGCGGCGCCGTGGCGTCGTTCGTCGGCCTGATCGGCCTCGCGATGCCGGGCGGCAAGCGCTGATCGCGCCGCAGCGCGACGCACGTACGACTCGCGTCACGCGCGCGGGCCGCATCAAACGAAACGGGCGGCCTGGCCGCCCGTTGCTTCCTTCCCGTTCGCCCGCGATGCACCGCATCGCCTGCGCATCGCGACGGCGCCGCCGGAGCGGCGCCTAGAACTGCACTTCCGGCTTCGACGCCGAGCGCGTGCCGGGCACCGGCCGGTTGCTTGCGCCGTGGTACGTGTACACGAGCGAGAACTTCACCTGGTCGGAACGGTTCTGCCCCGCCGAATGCAGCGTGTTGCAGTGGAAGAACACGACGTCGCCCGTCTGCAGCGGCGGACAGGTGGCCGCTTCGATCATCCTGCGGTTCTCCGGCACATCACTGCGGAAGAATTTCGCGTCATCGAACGCTTCCGGCCCGAATTCGGCCGTATGCGAACCCGGCACGAGCCACAGCGCACCGTTCTCGTTGGTTTCGGGCCCGAGCGCGAGCCACACCGACACCATGTCCGGGCGCTCGAACGCCCAGTAGCGGAAATCGCGATGCCAGCCGGTCAGGCTACCGTACGCCGGATGCTTCGTCATCATGCAGTTGTGATGCGCACGCGACAGCACCGGCTCCTCGCCGAAATACGCGCGCATCCACGCGCCGATTTCGGGCGCGATCGCGCGCTCGGCAAACGCCGGATCCCGCGAATACGCGTCGAGCAGCCGCCGCACCGTATGCCCGCCCGGCGCGTGCTTCGATTCGGGCGCGCCCGGGTAGCGCAGGTCGGCCTCGAACTCGATCGGCTCGGCGGCCTCCCGCAACTGGCGCTCCGCGATCTGCCGGAGCGCCGCGCACTGCGCTTCGCCGACGAGGCCGCGCGCGACGACGAAGCCGCGCTCGCGCAATTCCGCGACTTGCGCGCGGATCGATTCCGACTGCAATGGAGACGACATGGGATGCCAGACGTTTATTGTGTGAATGTGACGATTGTAAATCGGCGCCGGATACCGCGAACAGCACCATTGTCGTGCGCAGGGGCATGCCAATCGCGGATTTGACCCAGCTCAAGGGAACTGTGCGGCGCGGCACCTGCCTGAGCGACAGGCGGTATGCGGCACACGCCTTGCGGCACAAGGGTTTATCGCGACTTTTGCCCGTCATGATTCCCCTGTAGCCTGACGCGGCCTGTCAATTCTGGCGGGCGCGGCGCGCAACGGGTTTCGGTAAGATCCGTTGTGCCATCCGAGGCCGTTCATACCAGTGCGCTCTTCAGGGCGCCACCCATACAAGCGAAGCATCGTTCACATGCCATTCCGTCTGACTTCCCGTTTCAACCGCGCTGCGAAGCGCGTCGTGCCGTCCGCTCCTGCCCGCTCGCTGCGCCATCACCGCGCACGCACGCAGGCGCTGGCCGAGCGTACGCACACGCACAGCCGGCTGGACGGCATCCGTGCGTGGTTCCACGCGTTTTTCTCGATGATGAGCGCGCAGGCGTTCGCCCGCCGCGCCGGCCTGCGCTCGCTGCTGCAGAAGCCGTCGTCGCTGCGCGCGCTCGCGCTGCGCCGCACGCTCGGCCCGCAGCGCCGCGTCAACCGCCCGCGCCGCCTTGCCGCGAGCAACGGCTGGTTCGGGTTCGGCGCGCGCTGAGCGAGTGTCTGGCGGGCACGGCCCGCCCCGATCGCCGCCATTGCTTCGACGATCGAAACCCATAAAAAAACCCCGGCTTGGCCGGGGTTTTTCATTTCGGGCGGACGACGCTTACGCGACGCGTGCCGTCGGCTCCACGCCGGCCGCTTCGGCCAGTGCGAGCGCCTTGTCGGTCGCTTCCCACGAGAATTCCGGCTCTTCGCGACCGAAGTGGCCGTAAGCTGCCGTCTTCTCGTAGATCGGGCGCAGCAGGTCGAGCATCTTGATGATGCCCTTCGGACGCAGGTCGAAATGCTCGCGCACGAGCTTCGTGATCACCGCATCCGACACGCGGCCCGTGCCGAACGTGTTGACCATCACCGAGGTCGGCTCGGCCACGCCGATCGCGTACGACACCTGGATCAGCGCGCGCGACGCGAGGCCGGCGGCGACGATGTTCTTCGCGACGTAACGGCCGGCATACGCTGCCGAACGGTCGACCTTCGACGGATCCTTGCCCGAGAACGCGCCGCCGCCGTGCGGTGCGGCGCCGCCGTACGTGTCGACGATGATCTTGCGGCCGGTCAGACCGCAATCGCCCTGCGGGCCGCCGATCACGAACCGGCCGGTCGGGTTCACGAGAAACTTGATGTCGCCCTTGATCAGGTCGGCCGGCAGCGTCGGCTTGATGATTTCCTCGATCACGGCTTCGCGCAGCGCGGGCAGCTCGATGTCCGGTGCGTGCTGCGTCGACAGCACGACGGTGTCGATCGAATCGGGCTTGCCGTCGACGTAGCGCACGGTGACCTGCGACTTCGCGTCCGGACGCAGCCATTGCAGGCGGCCGTCGCGGCGCAGGCTGGCCTGGCGCTCGACGAGGCGGTGCGACAGGTAGATCGGCAGCGGCATCAGTTCCGGCGTTTCGTCGCACGCATAGCCGAACATCAGGCCCTGGTCGCCCGCGCCTTGATCGAGGTTGTCGTCGTGTGCACGATCGACGCCCTGCGCGATGTCCGGCGATTGCTTGTCGTACGCGACGAGCACTGCGCAACCCTTGTAGTCGATGCCGTAGTCGGTGTTGTCGTAGCCGATGCGCTTGATCGTATCGCGCGCGATCTGGATGTAGTCGATGTTGGCCGTCGTGGTGATTTCACCGGCCAGCACGACGAGACCCGTGTTGCACAGCGTTTCCGCCGCAACGCGGGAATATTTGTCTTGCTCGAGGATGGCGTCGAGAATCGCGTCCGAGATTTGGTCCGCGACCTTGTCCGGATGGCCTTCGGAGACGGATTCGGACGTGAAGAGATAATCGTTTGCCACTTTTTCAGGCTCCTGTGTGGTTACGGTTGGTTTCACGTAGCCAGCTTCGTTGGGCCTGAAGCGGCGACGCTTTAGCGGATTACCAGGACCGGGCAGCGCGTGTCGCGCCAACCGGCTTCGCCCCGCAAGTTGTCAGTTAACTCGGCGAAGCCCGTATTATAGCGGCTTTCCTGAATTGTCACAGAGCGCCGCCCGTGCTGCATCTTCCGCTGTCTTACCACCCTGTTCGCAACGTGCCGGCCAGCCGGCCCTACGGAGATTCCGCATGCTAGGCCGCCTCGGCACGCACCTCGCCATCGGCTTGCTGAAGCTGCTCGCCCTGCTGCCGTACGGTCTGACCGCACGGTTCGGCGATGGCCTCGGCTGGCTGCTGTATCAGATCCCCAGCCGGCGAAAGCGCATCGTACATACGAATCTGAAACTCTGCTTCCCGGACTGGAGCGACGAGCGGCGCGAGGAAGTGGCGGGCCAGCATTTCCGTCATGCGATCCGCAGCTACGTCGAGCGCAGCGTGCAGTGGTTCGGCTCGGAGAAGAAGCTCGCGAAGCTGATCCAGGTGGACAGCGCGGTCGATCTCACCGATCCCGACCTGCCGCCGACGCTGTTCCTCGGCCTGCACTTCGTCGGCATCGAGGCCGGTTCGATCTGGCTCAACCGTTCGCTGCATCGCCGCTGCGGATCGCTGTACCAGCCGTTCTCGAACGCGGTGCTGGAGGAAGAGGCGAAGAAGGCGCGCGGGCGCTTCGACGCCGAGATGGTCGGCCGCGCGGACAGCGCGCGCGTCGTGCTGCGCTGGCTGCGCGACCGCAAGCCGGTGATGCTCGGCGCGGACATGGATTACGGGCTGCGCAACTCGACGTTCGTCCCGTTCTTCGGCGTGCCGGCCTGCACGCTGACGGCCGTCGGCCGGCTCGCGAAGACGGGCCGCGCGCAGGTCGTGCCGTTCATCGGCGAGGTGCTGCCGAACTACAAGGGCTATCGTCTGAGGGTATTCAAGCCGTGGGATCACTACCCGACCGGCGACGACGATCTCGACGCGCGGCGGATGAACGAATTCCTCGAGGAGCAGATTCCGCTGATGCCCGAGCAGTATTACTGGGTGCACAAGCGCTTCAAGACGCGCCCGCCCGGCGAGCCGAGCCTGTACTGACCCTGCCGCGAAACATGCGCGGGTGCGCCGTCATGTGCGTGCCTGCGCTCTCGCCGCCTTCGGCGCCCTTTGCGCGCCCGCCTGCCGCACCGCCCTCCTGTCGATCCGGCCGCTCGTCGTTCGCGCGGCCAGTCGGCCAATCGGCAGATTGCGCCCCTTCCATCTGCACGACGGACACGCGGCCCCGCCCGCGCAGGACGCCCCTGTCGGCTGCATGTATCATTTGCGGTTGAGATCAGCACGACGAACGAGGCTGCCCCGGCATGGCCGCCGGCCGTCCGTGTCGTGCCGACCGCCTCGTTCGCCATGGAATTCCGGACCCAGTGAAACTCTCGTTCACCAAGATGCACGGCGCGGGCAACGACTTCGTCGTGCTCGACGGCTATTCGCGCGCGCTGCCGCCGCTCACCGACGCGCAGGTGCGCGCACTCGCCAACCGCCATTTCGGCATCGGCGCCGACCAGTTGCTGCTGGTCGAGAAACCGACCGTCGACGGCGCGGATTTCAAGTACCGGATCTTCAATTGCGACGGCGGCGAGGTCGAGCACTGCGGCAACGGCGCGCGTTGTTTCGTGAAGTTCGTCAGCGACCGCGGCCTGACCGACAAGCGCAGCGTGCGCGTGCAGGTCATGAAGGGCCTGATCACGCTGACGCTGCAGGACAACGGCGAAGTCGTCGTCGACATGGGCGCGCCCGTGTTCGCGCCGGCGCAGGTGCCGTTCGACGCAGCGGGGCTCGACGGCCGCCAGGAAGGCCGCGACACGCTGTGGCCGCTCGACGTCGGCGGCGCGACGCGCTGGATCTCGACGGTGTCGATGGGCAATCCGCACGCCGTGCAGGTCGTCGACGATGCCGAAGCGTATCCGGTGCTGGAAGAAGGCCCGCTGATCGAGCGTCATGCGCGCTTCCCGCAGCGCGTGAACGCCGGCTTCATGCAGATCGTGTCGCGCCGCGAAGTGAAGCTGCGCGTGTACGAACGCGGCGCGGGCGAGACGCTCGCGTGCGGCACCGGCGCATGCGCGGCGGTCGCGGCCGGCATCCGGCGCGGCCTGCTCGATTCGCCCGTGACCGTGCACACGCACGGCGGCACGCTGACGATCGGCTGGGACGGCGCGCGCGACGAAGCCGCCGCGCTGATGATGGCCGGCCCCGCCACGACCGTGTTCGAAGGCGAGATCGACCTGAACGCCTGACCCTGCAACGTCCTTGATAACTGAACGCTCCAGCCACATGAACGATCGTGAAGTCGCCGACTACCTGCTCGCCAACCCCGAATTCTTCGCGCAGCACGCCGAGCTGCTCGCGACGATCCGTCTCGCGAACCCGCACGGCAAGGCCGCGATCTCGCTGCAGGAGCGGCAGATGGAGATGTTGCGCGACAAGAACAAGCACCTCGAGCGCCGGCTCGCCGAACTCGTGCGCTACGGCCACGAGAACGACAGCCTGTCCGCGAAATTCAGCCGCTGGACCGCGCGCGTGATCGCGGAGCGCGATCCGTACGCGCTGCCGCGCACGATCGCCGACGGCATCGCCGACGTGTTCGACGTACCGCAGACGGCGCTGCGCGTGTGGGACGTCGCCGACACCTACGCGCAAGCCGACTTCGCGCGCCAGGTCGGCGAGGAAGTGCGCCTGTTCACGAACGGCCTGTCGACGCCGTACTGCGGTGCGAACACGGGCTTCGAAGCCGCCCAGTGGCTCGCGCCCGCGCTCGCCGCCCCGGCCGCGAGCGCCGCGGAAGGCACCGAAGCCGCGCCGGCCGGCGACGGCTCGGCCGCGTCGGTCGCACTGCTCGCGCTGCGCGCGCCGCTCGCCGGCAACGATGCGCCCGCGTTCGGCCTGCTGGTCCTCGGTTCGCCCGATCCGCGCCGCTTCCACGACGGGATGGCCACCGACTTCCTCGCACAGATCGCGACGCTCGCGAGCGCCGCGCTCACGCGCCTGCTGCCGCACTGATCCGCCGCACGCGATGACCGACGATCCGATCGCCGCCTACCTGTCGAACCTGAAGCACGTCAGGCAGCTGTCGGAACACACGCTGCGCGCGTACACGCACGAACTCGACGAACTGAAGAAGCTCGCGGCCGGCCGGCCGCTCGACGCGCTGACCGCCGCCGACATGCGCGGCGCGGTCGCCCGCGCGCATGCGGGCGGGCTGTCCGCGCGCTCGATCTCGCACCGGCTCTCCGCGTGGCGCGCGTTCTACCGCTGGCTCGCGCAACGCATCGAGATGCCCGCGAACCCGGTGGCCGCGGTGCGCGCGCCGAAGCGCCCGAAAACGCTGCCGAAGGCGCTGTCGGTCGACGACGCATCCGCGCTGATGGACGCGCCGCTCGCCGGCACGACCGAAGGCATCCGCGATCACGCGATCCTCGAGCTGTTCTATTCGTCGGGGCTGCGCCTCGCCGAGCTGATCGGGCTGGACGTGACGTACACGCAGGCCGACGGCTACCGCTCGGCCGGCTGGCTCGATCTCGCCGAAGCCGAAGTCACCGTGCGCGGCAAGGGCAACAAGGAGCGCAAGGTGCCGGTCGGCCGCAAGGCGATCGACGCGCTGAACGCGTGGCTCGCGGTGCGCGGCGAATTCGTGAAGCACGATCCGCATCCGTTGTTCGTGTCGGTGCGCGGCAACCGGATGTCGCCGGGCGTCGTGCGCGAGCGCGTGAAGCGCGCGGCGCTCGCCGCCGGCATCCCCGCCAACGTCCACCCGCACGTGTTGCGCCACTCGTTCGCGACGCACGTGCTGCAGTCGAGCGGCGACCTGCGCGCGGTGCAGGAACTGCTCGGCCACGCGAGCGTCGCCGCGACGCAGGTCTATACGTCGCTCGACTTCCAGCATCTCGCGAAGATTTACGACAGCGCGCATCCGCGCGCGAAGAAGCGCGACTGACGCGCGTCCCGTGTTACCCGCCACGCGCGGCGGCCGGCACCGGCCGGCGCCGCGCCCGGCCCATTTCGATCTCATCATGCAAACCGTCACCCTCAAGCCGTCCAAGGAAAAATCGCTGCTGCGCCGCCATCCGTGGATCTACGCCAATGCGATCGACCGCGTCGACGGCAAGCCCGCGCCCGGCGCGACCGTGCTCGTGCGTGCGCACGACGGCCGCTTCCTCGCGCGCGGCGCGTACAGCCCGCAGTCGCAGATCCGCGTGCGGGTGTGGAGCTTCGACGAGCACGAGCCGATCGATCACGCGTTCTTCAAGCGCCGCGTGCAGCGCGCGGTCGCGCACCGCACGACGATGGTGTCGGGCACGGGCGCGGTGCGGCTCGTGTTCGGCGAAGCCGACGGGCTGCCGGGGCTGATCGTCGACTACTACGTCGCGGACACCGCCGAGGCCGGCGCCGCGCCGCGCGGCCAGCTCGTCTGCCAGTTCATGGCCGCGGGCGTCGAAGCGTGGAAGGACGCGATCGTCGCGGCGCTCACCGGCGCGACCGGCTGCCCGAACGTGTACGAGCGCTCGGACGTGTCGATCCGCGACAAGGAAGGGCTCGAACAGACGACCGGCGTGCTGGCCGGCGACGCGCCGCCCGCGACGCTGATCTCGAACGAAAACGGCGTGCGCTATCACGTCGACGTGCCGAACGGCCACAAGACGGGCTTCTACGTCGACCAGCGCGACAACCGCGCGCTCGTCGCGCAGTACGCGACCGACCGCGACGTGCTGAACTGCTTCTGCTACACCGGCGGCTTCTCGCTCGCGGCGCTCAAGGGCGGCGCGAAACGCGTCGTGTCGATCGACTCGTCAGGCGATGCGCTCGCGCTCGCGCAGCAGAACGTCGTGGCCAACGGCTTCGACGCCGAACGCGCGACCTGGCTCGACGCCGATGCGTTCAAGACGCTGCGCCGCCTCGTCGACGAAGGCGAACGATTCGACCTGATCGTGCTCGATCCGCCGAAGTTCGCGCCGACCCGCGACAGCGTCGATCGCGCGGCGCGCGCGTACAAGGACATCAACCTGAGCGGTTTCAGGCTGCTGCGTCCGGGCGGCCTGCTGTTCACCTACTCGTGCTCGGGCGCGATCGACATGGACCTGTTCCAGAAGATCGTCGCGGGCGCGGCCGCCGACGCGAAGGTCGACGCGCGGATCCTGAAGCGGCTCGGCGCGGGCGTCGATCATCCGCTGCTCGCCGCGTTCCCGGAAGGCGAATATCTGAAGGGCCTGCTGTTGCAAATCGTCTGATCGCCCCGATCTTGGCGGACACCCGGTCCGCCAGCTCCGCCTGTCGGGCCGCGCCTCGCCCCTGTCGTCCGGACGATGGGCGAGGGCTTGACAGGTATGTTTCAATGGATGGTTGTGCGCCCCGGCTCGCAGCGCGAGGGCGCGACGCACATCCTGGTTTTGACCCCGATTCACGAACCACAGGCGACCGACATGGCCACTCCCGTCACCATCCTTACCGGCTTCCTCGGCAGCGGCAAGACGACGCTGCTCAAGCGCATCCTGAACGAACAGCACGGCATGAAAATCGCCGTGATCGAGAACGAGTTCGGCGAAGAGAACATCGACAACGAAATCCTCGTGCAGGATTCGAACGAGCAGATCATCCAGATGAGCAACGGCTGCATCTGCTGCACGATCCGCGGCGACCTCGCCCGCGCGCTCGGCGATCTGGCCGCGAAGAAGCGCGAAGGCAAGCTCGACTTCGACCGCATCGTGATCGAGACGACCGGCCTCGCGAACCCGGGCCCCGTCGCACAAACGTTCTTCATCGACAGCGAAATCGCCGACGATTTCCTGCTCGACGCGGTCATCACGCTGGTCGACGCGAAGCACGCGAACGCGCAGCTCGACGAACACGAAGTGGTGCAGCGCCAGGTCGGTTTCGCCGACCGCCTGTTCATCACGAAGTCGGACCTCGTCGACGACCAGACCGTCGCGGGCCTGAAGCACCGCCTGATGCACATGAACCCGAAGGCCGCGATCAAGGTCGTGAATTTCGGCGAAGCGGACATCAAGGAAATCTTCGACCTGCGCGGCTTCAACCTGAACGCGAAGCTCGAGATCGATCCCGATTTCCTCGCCGAGGACGATCACGCGCACCACCACCACGATCACGACCATGATCACGATCACGCGAATTGCGACCACGATCACGGCCAATGCGCGCACGATCACGACCACGGCCACCACAACCATCACCACGCGCACCACGACGACAAGATCAAGTCGTTCGTGTACCGCAACGACCGCCCGTTCGATCCGAACAAGCTGGAAGACTTCCTCGGCGGCATCCTGCAGATCTACGGGGAGCGCATGCTGCGCTACAAGGGCGTGCTGTACATGAAGGGCGTCGACCGCAAGGTCGTGTTCCAGGGCGTGCACCAGATGATGGGCAGCGACCTCGCGGCGAAGTGGCTGCCGGTCGAGAAGAAAACCAACAAGATGGTGTTCATCGGCGTCGACCTGCCGCAGGACCTGATCACCGACGGCCTCGACGCCTGCCTCGCCTGACCCGCGCGGGCGCCTGCCGCACCCCGCTGCCGGCCGCCTTCGCAGGCGGCTGCGGCAGCCGCGCGACGCCTTTTCCGGGCAGGGTTTCGCCGTCATCGCTTTTTCGCGATTTGCGCGTTATATTTTCTAGATATTGGCGCGGCCGACGGGGATCGACCCGATACGGCGGCCGCTTGCGATTCAGTTACAATACGTGCCCGCTGGAGTACGGCAACAAACAGGCCCGGTTCTTGCTGAACCAGTTTTCCGGGCATCGCAACCGCGCCGGATCGCCCATCCGCCTCCCGGCCGCGGCCGATGCGATCTGCCGCGCAGCACACCGGTTCGCAGCGCGCGCAAATCCGCGCCAGGCCTATCCTGGTATTTGAGAACCGGTTTTCCAGAGGCTTTCGGCCCCGCGGCGGCAAATCGCAAATGATTGCAAGCGCGGTTGCGGGTAATCCCAAAGTGCAGGCAATATCTCTTGATTTGCCGCACATTGAAGAAGCAAGCAGATGACGAAGAAACTCTTGACCGAAGCCGAAATCCTGAAGATGAGCGACAAGGATTACATGAATGAGGATCAGCTCGCCTTCTTCAAAAATCGGCTCGAACAGTTGCAGGCGGACATCCTCAAGAATGCAGGCCAGACGACCGAGAACCTGCGCGAGACGGTGATCGTCCCCGATCCCGCCGACCGCGCGACGATCGAGGAAGAGCACGCGCTCGAGCTGCGTACGCGCGATCGCGAACGCAAGCTCCTCAAGAAGGTTCAGCAGTCGCTCGCCCGCATCGATTCCGGCGATTACGGCTGGTGTGAGGAAACCGGCGAGCCGATCGGCATTCCGCGCCTGCTCGCGCGCCCGACCGCCACGCTGTCGCTCGAGGCGCAGGAGCGCCGCGAGCTGCGCCAGAAGCTGTTCGGCGACTGATCGAGCGGTATTCCGCTCAGACACGCTGCTTCCCGAAAGCGCGCGGCCTGCCGCGCGCTTTTTGTTTTCCGGCACCGGTTCCCGGCTGCCGGCCGATTTGCCTCCCCCTCTTGATATCCCGGCGCCCGCCCTAAAATGAAACGGACGCGCGCCGGGCCGCTCCCCGGCGCACTGCGGATTCACGCGGCGGCGCGTCGCGCCGCCCGACTCTTCCCCGTTTTTCTCAAGGAACGCAGATGGAGCAATTTCACGGCACGACCATCGTTTCGGTCCGGCGCGGCGACAAGGTCGCGCTCGGCGGCGACGGCCAGGTAACCCTCGGCAACATCGTCATGAAGGGTGGCGCGCGGAAAGTGCGGCGAATCTACAACAACCAGGTGCTGGTCGGATTCGCGGGCGGCACCGCCGATGCGTTCTCGCTGCTCGACCGCTTCGAGGCGAAGCTCGAGAAGCACCAGGGCAACCTGACCCGCGCGGCCGTCGAGCTCGCGAAGGACTGGCGCACCGACCGGATGCTGCGCCGCCTCGAGGCGATGCTGATCACGGCCGATGCCACCACCACGCTCGTGATCACCGGCAACGGCGACGTGCTCGACCCCGAAGGCGGCATCTGCGCGATCGGCTCGGGCGGCGCGTACGCGCAGGCCGCGGCCCGCGCGCTCGTCGAGAACACCGACCTGTCGCCGCGCGAAATCGTCGAGAAGTCGCTCGGGATCGCCGGCGACATGTGCATCTACACGAACCACAACCGCATCATCGAAACGATCGAGTAAGGACACCCCATGAGCACCATGACCCCTGCCGAGATCGTCTCGGAACTCGACAAGCACATCATCGGCCAGGCGAAGGCGAAGAAGGCCGTCGCCGTCGCGCTGCGCAATCGCTGGCGCCGCCAGCAGGTCGCCGAGCCGCTGCGCCAGGAAATCACGCCGAAGAACATCCTGATGATCGGGCCGACGGGCGTCGGCAAGACCGAAATCGCGCGCCGCCTCGCGAAGCTCGCCGACGCGCCGTTCATCAAGATCGAAGCGACCAAGTTCACCGAAGTCGGCTACGTCGGCCGCGACGTCGACAGCATCGTGCGCGACCTGATCGAGATCTCGGTCAAGCAGACGCGCGAAGCCGAAATGCGCAAGGTGCGCAGCAAGGCGACCGACCAGGCGGAAGACCGCATCCTCGACATCCTGCTGCCGCAACCGCGCGCGGTGGGCTTCGGCGGCAACGCCGAGCACGCGAACGACGACAACAACGCGACGCGCCAGACCTTCCGCAAGCGCCTGCGCGAAGGTCAGCTCGACGACAAGGAAGTCGAGCTCGACCTCGAGCAGCCGTCGGTCGGCATGGACATCATGGCGCCGCCGGGGATGGAAGAGATGACCGAGCAGATCCGCTCGATGTTCTCGAACCTCGGCAGCGGCAAGAAGCAGCGCCGCAAGGTGAAGATCAAGGAAGCGCTGAAGCTGCTGACCGACGAGGAAGCGGCGAAGATGCTGAACGAAGAGGAAGTGAAGACGAAGGCCGTGCAGAACGTCGAGCAGAACGGCATCGTGTTCCTCGACGAGATCGACAAGATCACGTCACGCAACAACGAAGGCAGCGGCGGCGAAGTGTCGCGCCAGGGCGTGCAGCGCGACCTGCTGCCGCTCGTCGAAGGCACGACGGTCAACACGAAGTACGGGATGGTGAAGACCGATCACATCCTGTTCATCGCCAGCGGCGCGTTCCACCTCGCGAAACCGAGCGACCTGATTCCCGAACTGCAGGGCCGCTTCCCGATCCGCGTCGAGCTCGATTCGCTATCGGTGAACGACTTCGAGGCAATCCTCGTCGCGACCGACGCGAGCCTCGTCAAGCAGTACCAGGCGCTGCTCGCGACCGAAGACGTGCAGCTCGAATTCGCCGACGACGGCATCCGGCGCCTCGCCGAGATCGCGTTCGCGGTCAACGAGAAAACCGAGAACATCGGCGCGCGCCGGCTGTACACGGTGATCGAGAAGCTGCTCGAGGAAGTGTCGTTCTCGGCGGGCAACCACGCCGGCGAGCGCGTGACGATCGACGCGAAGTATGTCGACCGCGCGCTCGGCGAAGTGTCGCAGGACGAAGACCTGTCGCGCTACGTGCTGTAACGCGCGCGGCGCCGAATGAGAAGCGGGCGGCCCCTTCGGGGGTCGCCCGTTTTCGTTGGTGCGCCGCTTACTGCCGCACCGGCTTCTTCGCGAGCTTGCGCTGCAGCGTGCGGCGGTGCATGTTCAGCGCGCGCGCGGTCGCCGAGATGTTGTTGTTGTTCTCGGCCAGCACGCGCTGAATGTGCTCCCATTCGAGCCGGTCCACCGACAGCACGACCGGATTCTCGAGCGCTTCTTCGGCCTGCACTTCGGTCGCGTTGGTCTGCAGCGCGGCCAGGATCGACTCGACGTTCGCCGGCTTCGCGAGATAGTTGTCGGCGCCTTCCTTCACGGCCTGCACGGCGGTCGCGATGCTCGCGTAGCCGGTCAGCACGAGAATGCGCGCATCGGGCTGCAGGTCGCACAACGGTGCGATCAGGCTCAGCCCCGAATCCTCGCCGAGATGCAGGTCGACGGTGATGAACTGGAACTTGCCGCCCGCGGCGAGCCGGAGCGCCGCCTCCTTGTCGTGCGCCTGCTGGACCGCGTAACCGCGGCGCTCGAGGCCGCGCGCGAGCGTGCCCGCGAACACCTCGTTGTCGTCGATCACCAGGAAATTGTTCTCGCTCATGGGGTTTCTCCGTCTACGTGTTGGTTGAGGCCGCCGGCATCGCGACGCGCACGACCGGCAGGCGCAGCACGGCCCGCGTGCCGCGCCCGGCCGCGGCGCCGGCCGGGCGGCTGTCCGGCGTGCCGGCTGGCCGTTCGGCTGCCGGTGCACCCGTGCGTGATCCCGCGCGTTGTCCCGAGGCCGCCGCCGCGTGGCCATTTGCCGCACCGCCGGCCCGCCCGTTGCCGCCCGCCGCGCGCGGCGTGACATCGGACAGTTCGATCTCGCCGCCGAGCCGCGCGGCCGCACTGAACGCGAGATACAGGCCGACGCCGTGCCCGCCCTGCGTGCTGTCGACCGGCATCGCGCCGAGCGATTCGCGCAGCGCGGCCGGAATGCCCGGCCCATCGTCGCATACCTCGAATTCGATTTCGTCGGCCGCGCGATCGTGCGCGACCTTCGCGGCAAGCGTCACGCGCTGCGGGCTCGCGCGCGCGGCGTTGTCGAGCAGGATCGTCAGGATCTGGCCGGCCGCGACCGTATCGTCGAGCGCGACGCCGGCCGGGCGCGCGCCGAGCAGTTCGAACTGCACGTGCGGATGCCGCAGGCGCCAGTGCTCGACGAACGTGTCGAGCCAGTCGTCCACCGGCTGGCGGCTCGCCGGCGCGCTCGCGCGGCTGCGCAGGCGCGCGAGCGCCGACGTGCACAGCGTCATCTGTTCCTCGAGCACCTTCAGGTCGGCCTCGTAGCGCGCCAGCCCAGGATCGGCGCGCGCCGCGTCGCGCAACTCCTCGGCGAGCATCGCGATCGTCGACAGCGGCGTGCCCATTTCATGCGCGACGGTGGCGGCCTGCACGCCGAGCGCGACCGCCCGCTCGTCGCGCAGCAGATGCGCCTGCGCCTCGCCGAGCGCCGCGTCGCGCTGGCGCAGCGCATTCGACATGCGCGCGACGAACCACGCGATCAGCCCGACGCTGACCATGAAGTTCGCCCACATGCCGGTACGGTAGTAATCGAACAGGTTCGCCGGGTTATCCATGTTGAGCGGCACCGAGTCGAAGCCGAGCGCCGCGTAGCAGGCGACCGCGAACGCCGCGAGCCAGATCATCAGGTGCCACGGCAGCACGGCCGCCGCGATCGCGAGCGACGGCAGGTACAGCGACACGAACGGGTTGGTCGTCCCGCCCGACAGGAACAGCAGCGCGGACAGCGCGCCGAGGTCGACCCACAGCTGGCCGAGCAGCTCGAAATTGGTCTCGGGCCGCGCACGCAGCACGCGCACCCAGGTCAGCGCGTTGAAAACGATTTCGAGCGCGATGACCATCAGCATCGCCGGCAACGGCAGATGCACGCCGAAATAGGTCTGCACGACGCCGATCGTCACGAGCTGGCCGATGATCGCGAGATTACGGAGCCAGAACAGGTGACTGAGGTTGACGCGCCCGGTGGTGGTGATTCGTTGCATCCGAGCAGTTTACCCGTTTAGCGCCCGGCGCCTCTAGCGGGGCCGGATCGGCGCACGCGAACGGGCGAGGCGCGTGCGTGGTGCGGCACCGTCAACCGGCCGCGCCGGCCATGCGCTGCGCGATCTCGTCGGCCAGGCACTCGGGGCACCGGCACCGCGCGCCGGCCGCGGGCGGCGTACCGCCGGGCGGCACCGGCATCGACGCGCACCAGCAGTCGAACGGCTGCGTGTGCGCGCCGCAGTCGAAGCCGCGCCCGCAGCGCGGGCAGCGCGCACGGCGCGGAGCGGAACGGGCGTCGGCGGCGGAATCGGTCATGGCGCAATCGCGGAAGCGGGCGGGACATCGCCCCACGCGACAAGCATAGCGCGGCGGCCGGATTTTGCACGTCGGCCGCCTGGCCACGCTCCACCGCAAACGCGCGCGCGCCAGCCCGCCGGTGCCGCCCGCGCGGTGCCGCCCGAATCGCGCCGCGCCATAGCCGGCGGGCCGCCGCGTGCGATGCCGCGGCGCGCCGCCGGTGTTCCGATCGGCCCAAAAACCCGATGCTGCGCTGCGCCACTCCTGTACAATTCGGCCTGTTTCAACCGTTCCCAGCCAGAGCCGCCGCCATGTCCGAGCCCATCGACCTCTCGCAGATCGCCCCCACGCTGAAAGCAGAAATCCTCGCGGAGGCGCTGCCGTACATCCGTCGTTACCACGGCAAGACCGTGGTCATCAAATACGGCGGCAACGCGATGACGGAAGAGCGGCTCAAGCAGGGCTTCGCGCGCGACGTGATCCTGCTGAAACTGGTCGGCATCAATCCGGTGATCGTCCACGGCGGCGGTCCGCAGATCGATCACGCGCTGAAGAAGATCGGCAAGGCCGGCACCTTCATCCAGGGCATGCGCGTCACCGACGAAGAGACGATGGAAGTCGTCGAATGGGTGCTGGGCGGCGAAGTGCAGCAGGACATCGTGATGCTGATCAACCACTTCGGCGGCCACGCGGTGGGCCTGACGGGCAAGGACGGCGGCCTGATCCACGCGCGCAAGCTGCTGATGCCGGACCGCGACAACCCGGGCCAGTACATCGATATCGGCCAGGTCGGCGAAGTCGAGGCGATCAACCCGGCGGTCGTGAAGGCGCTGCAGGACGACGCGTTCATCCCGGTGATCTCGCCGATCGGCTTCGGTGAAGACGGCCTGTCGTACAACATCAACGCGGATCTGGTCGCGGGCAAGCTCGCCACGGTGCTGAACGCCGAGAAACTGCTGATGATGACCAACATCCCGGGCGTGATGGATAAGGACGGCAACCTGCTGACCGACCTGTCCGCGCGCGAGATCGACGCGCTGTTCGAGGACGGCACGATCTCCGGCGGCATGCTGCCGAAGATCTCGTCGGCGCTCGACGCCGCGAAGAGCGGCGTGAAGTCGGTGCACATCGTCGACGGCCGGATCGAGCATTCGGTGCTGCTGGAAATCCTGACCGAGCAGCCGTTCGGCACGATGATCCGCTCGCATTGAGCGCGCGCCGCCCGCCTGCCCGCCCCGACCTGCCGGCCCCGCTGCGGCGCCGGCGCATCTCGCGCAGCCGGCCGCGCGCCGGCGCGCCGGTCTGGTTGTTCGATCTGGACAACACGCTGCACCACGCATCGCATGCGATCTTTCCCGAGATCAACCGTGCGATGACGCAATACATCATCGACGCGCTGCAGGTCGGGCGCGCCGAAGCCGACCGCCTGCGCACCGGCTACACCGAGCGCTACGGCGCCGCGCTGCTCGGTCTCACGCGCCATCACCCGATCGACCCGCACGATTTCCTGCGCGTGGTCCACACGTTTTCCGACCTGCCCGCGATGGTGCGGGCCGAGCGTGGCCTCGCGCGGATCGTCGCCGCGCTGCCGGGCCGCAAGCTGATCCTGACCAACGCGCCGGAAAACTATGCGCGCGCGGTGCTGCGCGAGCTGGGCATCGAGCGGCTGTTCGAGCGCGTGATCGCGATCGAGCACATGCGCGACCGCCGCACGTGGCGCGCGAAGCCCGATCACACGATGCTGCGCCGGACGCTGCGCGCCGCGCACGCACGGCTCGCCGACGCGATCCTCGTCGAGGATACGCGCGGCCACCTGAAACGCTACAAGCGTCTGGGCATCGGCACGATATGGATCACCGGCCACTTGCCCGGCCATCTGCCGGCGACCGGACGTCCGCATTATGTCGACCAGCGCATTCGTTCGTTAAAATCGCTGCGACTGGGCACACGATCGGGGCGACAAAAATGCAGCCGACTTACCCGCAGGACCAAGCCGTAACGGAAGGCCAGGCCACACCCTCGCGCCCGCGCCCGAAGCCAGGCGAGCGCCGCGTCATGATCCTGCAGACGCTCGCGGCGATGCTCGAGGCCCCGAAACCCGAGAAAATCACCACCGCCGCGCTCGCGGCCCGGCTCGACGTGTCGGAGGCCGCGCTGTATCGGCACTTCACCAGCAAGGCGAAGATGTACGAAGGGTTGATCGAGTTCATCGAACAGGCGCTGTTCGGGCTCGTCAACCAGATCGTCGCGAAAGAGCCGAACGGCGTGCTGCAGGCCCGCACGATCGCGTTGACGATGCTCAATTTCGCCGCGAAGAACCCCGGCATGACGCGCGTGCTGACCGGCGAGGCGCTGGTCGGCGAGGACGAGCGGCTCACCGAGCGCGTGAACCAGCTGCTCGACCGGATCGAGGCGACCGTCAAGCAATGCCTGCGCGTCGCGCGTACCGAGGCGAATGCGCCGCAGGACGGCGCGACGCCGTTCGTGCTGCCCGCCGACTACGATCCCGGCGCCCGCGCGAGCCTGCTCGTCAGCTACGTGATCGGCCGGTGGCATCGGTTCGCGAAAGGCGGGTTCCAGAAGCCGCCGGGCGAGCAGGCCGATGCGCATCTGCGGCTGATCCTGCAGTGACCGACGCATGACGGCGCGCCCCGCCATGCGCCCGAATCCGGGCCTCGCAATTTCCGCTATACTTTGCCGACTGTCGCCCCACGGGCGGCAGGTCGGAAGCGCGCCGATTTGCTGACTCGATTGCGGGCGCGCGAACCGGCCAGGGCGTGGCTGTGCGTTCGCCCTGGCGGTTCACTACAAATGCGGCTAAAGAGGTCGTCAGCCGCGCACCTTCGCCTCCGCGCATCGCCGACACCATTTAGCCGCCCAGTCATAAGGCGGAACGAATGGAATCGATCGGCATCGTCGCTCCACAGACCATGCACTTCGCCGAACCGCTGCGCTTGCAAAGCGGCAGCGTGATCGGCAACTATCAGCTCGTCGTCGAGACGTACGGCGAGCTCAACGCCGCGCGCTCGAACGCGGTGCTCGTCTGCCACGCGCTCAACGCGTCGCACCACGTCGCCGGCGTCTACGCGGACGATCCGCGCAGCACCGGCTGGTGGGACAACATGGTCGGCCCGGGCAAGCCGCTCGACACCAACCGCTTCTTCGTGATCGGCGTGAACAACCTCGGCTCGTGTTTCGGCTCGACCGGACCGATGAGCATCGATCCGTCGACCGGCAAGCCGTACGGCGCGAAGTTCCCGGTGGTCACCGTCGAGGACTGGGTGCATGCGCAAGCGCGCGTCGCCGACGCGTTCGGCATCGAGCGCTTCGCCGCGGTGATGGGCGGCAGCCTCGGCGGCATGCAGGCGCTCGCGTGGAGCCTGATGTATCCGGAACGCGTCGCGCACTGCATCGACATCGCGTCGACGCCGAAGCTGTCCGCGCAGAACATCGCATTCAACGAGGTCGCGCGCTCGGCGATCCTGTCCGATCCCGATTTCCACGGCGGCGACTACTACGCGCACGGCGTGAAGCCGAAGCGCGGCCTGCGCGTCGCGCGGATGATCGGCCACATCACGTACCTGTCCGACGACGACATGGCCGAGAAATTCGGCCGGGCGCTGCGCCGCGCCGACGGCGCGCTCGACGCGTACAACTTCAGCTTCGACGTCGAGTTCGAGGTCGAGTCGTACCTGCGCTACCAGGGCGACAAGTTCGCCGACTACTTCGACGCGAACACCTACCTGCTGATCACGCGCGCGCTCGACTACTTCGATCCGGCGAAGGCGTTCGACGGCAACCTGACGGCCGCGCTCGCGCACACGCAGGCGAAGTACCTGATCGCGAGCTTTTCGACCGACTGGCGCTTCGCGCCCGCGCGCTCGCGCGAGATCGTGAAGGCGCTGCTCGACAACAAGCGCACGGTCAGCTACGCGGAAATCGATGCGCCGCACGGCCACGATGCGTTCCTGCTCGACGATGCGCGTTATCACAACCTGATCCGCGCGTATTACGAACGAATCGCCAACGAGGTAGGAGCATGAACCAGCAAGCGCTGAATTCCCTGTCCGCGCGCGCGGACTTCCGCGCGATCGCGCGCTGGGTCGAGCCGCGTGCGACCGTGCTCGACCTCGGCTGCGGCGACGGCTCGCTGCTGTCGCTGCTGATGGAAGAGCTGGACGTCACCGGCTACGGGATCGAGCTGAACGACGCGGGCGTGCTCGCGAGCACGAAGAACGGCATCAACGTGATCCAGCAGAACCTCGAGGACGGCCTGCGCCTGTTCGAGGACCACAGCTTCGACATCGCGATCCTGTCGCAGACGCTGCAGACGATTCACCAGACCGCCGCGATCCTGCGCGAAACCGCGCGGGTCGGGCGCGAATGCATCGTGTCGTTCCCGAACTTCGGCTACTGGGCGCACCGGCTGTCGGTGCTGCGCGGCCGCATGCCGGTGTCGAAGTCGCTGCCTTACCAGTGGCACAACACGCCGAACGTGCGGGTGCTGACGATCAAGGATTTCGAGGCGCTCGCGCCCGAGGTCGGCGTCACGATTCTCGACCGCATCGTGCTGCACGAAGGCCAGCCGATTCGATGGGGAGCGAACTGGCGTGGTAGTCTTGCTGTCTACCGCGTCAAGCGCAGCTGAGCCGGGGGGCCGTTGACGGAAGCTCCGGTCCGCACGCGCGAGCGGTCGCCCCTCGTGCGCCGCTCGCGCCGCCTGCGCTGCCGCCGCCATCAGTCAACGCTACCCAGTTCCAGTCCATGTCGAAAACGCCACACGAGGCGCCCGCACTCACCGCTCACGAGGATCACCCCGGCTGGCGAGCCTATCTGAACACGCACATGCTGATCTGCGTGTTCCTGGGCTTCACGTCGGGTCTGCCCCTCTTCACGCTCGTCTACCTCGTGCAGGCATGGCTGCGCTCCGAAGGCGTGAACCTGAAGGAAATCGGCCTGTTCGCGCTGATCCAGTTCCCGTATACGTGGAAGTTCCTGTGGGCGCCGCTGATGGACCGCTACATCCCGCGCCTGCCCGGCTGGCGGCCGGGCCGCCGGCGCGGCTGGCTGCTGCTCACGCAGCTGCTGGTCGCGGGCGCGATCGCCGCGCTCGGCTTCGTGTCGCCGCGCGACTCGATCTGGACGGTCGCCGCGCTCACCACGCTCGTCGCGTTCTTCGGCGCGAGCGCCGACATCGTGATCGACGCGTACCGCCGCGAGCTGCTGCGCGACACCGAGCAGGGCCTCGGCAACGCGGTGCACGTGAACGCGTACAAGCTCGCCGCGCTGATCCCCGGCTCGCTGGCGCTGATCCTGTCCGACCACATGCCGTGGGACGCCGTGTTCGCGATCACCGGCGCGTTCATGCTGCCGGGCATCCTGATGACGCTCGTCGTGCGCGAGCCGGAAGTGGTCGGCGCGCCGCCGCGCAACCTGCGCGACGCGATCGTGCTGCCGTTCCGCGAATTCATCCAGCGCGACGGCTGGGCCGGCGCGCTGCTCGTCATCGCGTTCATCTTCCTGTACAAGATCGGCGACACGATGGCCACCACGCTGTCGACGTCGTTCTTCCTCGACATCGGCTTCACGCGCACCGAGATCGGCATCGTCGCGAAAACCACCGCGCTCGTCGCGAGCGTGCTGGGCGGCATCATCGGCGGCATCTGGCTCGTGAAGATCGGCATCGGCCGCGGGCTGTGGATCTTCGGCGCGCTGCAGCTGGTGTCGACGCTCGGCTTCGCGTGGCTCGCGCAGCTCGGCCCCGGCTCGCCGGTGCTCGCGATGCTGTACGACTTCACCGTGTCGACGAGTCACGCGATCGCGTCCGCGCTGTCGGTGTTCGGCATCGCCGTCACGCCGCAATTCAGCCCGATGACGGTCGCGCTCGCGATCGTCTACGGCTTCGAGACCTTCACGACCGGCCTGACGATGGCCGCGTTCGTCGCCTATATCGCGAGCACGACCGACCCGCGCTATACGGCCACGCAGTTCGCGCTGTTCACGAGCCTCGCGTCGGTGCCGCGCACGCTCGCGTCGGCCGCGAGCGGCTTCATCGTCGCGAAGATCGGCTGGTTCGACTACTTCATCGTGTGTACCGCGCTCGCGATTCCCGGCATGCTGCTGCTGTTCAGGATCGCGCCGTGGAACGGTACCGCACGCGACGGCGAGGCGAGCCGTGCGCAGTAACCGCCTGCATCGTCTCGCCCGCGTCGCGGCTGCGTTGAGCATCGGCGCCGCAGCACTGGCCGCGATGGACGCCTGCGCGAGCGACACCGGCGCGACCGCGGCGGGCTCCGCGCCGGCGACGCCGCCCGCGCCTGCGACGGCGGCCGCGCCCGCCGCGCCGTCCATCGCGGAAGGCGCGCAGCCGACCGGCGCCGCGGCGCCCGCGAAGGCCTATACGCCGACGCCGCAGCAGGTCCGCTACGGCAACGCGATCGCATTCCGCACGCTGATCCCGTCGCCGCTGCTCGAACAGCTCACCGCGAACGAATACGCACAGATCGTCCAGGCGGCCGCCGACAGCAACCGGCTGCTGAGTGCGAACCAGCCGCGCGTGAAGCGGCTGCGCGCGATCGTCGCGAAGCTCGCGCCGTATTCGGTGAAGTGGAACGACCGCGTGAAAAGCTGGGCCTGGGACGTGAACGCGATCCGCTCGCGCGACATCCGCCTGACCTGCCTGCCGGGCGGCAAGGTGCTCGTGTACGGCGGCATGCTCGATCGGGTGCGCCTGAACGACGACGAGCTCGGCGTGCTGCTCGCGCACGGCATCGCCCATGCGCTGCGCGAACACGCGCGCAGCAACTTCAGCGTGACCTCGCAGACGTCGCTGCGCGCGGCCGCGCTGCCGCCGCTGTTCGGCGTCGGCGATCCGCTGCCGCAGGCGCTGAACCTCGGCGAGCGCCTGCAATCGCTCCACTACGACCCGACCGACGAAACCGAGGCCGACGTGATCGGCGGCGACATCGCCGCCCGCGCGGGCTTCGATCCGCGCGCGGCGATCACGCTGTGGGACAAGCTCGCGGTCGCGACCCGCGCGAACAAGGCGTCGGGCTTCATCTACACGCATCCGTACAGCAGCGCGCGCCGCCAGGACCTGCTGAACCGGCTGCCGGACCTGATGCCGCTGTACGCGAAGGCAACGGGCAAGCGCGTCGAATCGCTGCCCGACTACGCGGGCATCAGCGCGCAGCGGCGCAAGATCGTGCGGCGCTGAACCGCCGCGCGGCGCCGGGACGCTACGCGTCCACGTCGGCCATGGCCGGGCGCACCCCGCTGTCGCGCATCCAGCGCACTTCGTCTCCCGGGCTGCGGCCGAACAGCCGCTTGAACTCGCGGCTGAACTGCGACGCGCTCGCATAGCCGACCCGCGCGGCCGCCGCGCCGGCGCCCAGCCCGTCGCGCACCATCATCAGCCGCGCCTGGTGCAGCCGCGCGGTCTTCACGTACTGCATCGGCGACGTCGCCGTCACGTGCTTGAACTGCGCGTGAAACACCGCGAGGCTCATCCCGGCTTCGCGGGCGAGCGTCTCGACGTCGAGATCGGCCTTCAGCTCCGCATGGATGCGCCGCAACGCCTTCGCGATGCGACCGAAATGATGCTGCTGCACGAGCGCCGCGCGCATCGCGTCGCCCTGCTCGCCAGTCAGCACGCGATACGCGATCTCGCGCATGATCGCCGGCCCCAGCACCCGTGTGTCGTGCGGCGACGCCAGCGCTTCGAGCAGGCGCACGACGGCATCGGCCAACGGCGCGTCGAGCGGCGTCGAATAGACGCCGAGCGGCTCGCTGACCGCCGCGCCGAGCGTCTCGTCGAGCAGGATCGCGAGTTCGGCGATCACCGCGAGATCGACGCGGATCGAGATCGCGAGAAACGGCTCGTCCATGCTCGCGAAGGTCTCGCATTCGAACGGCAGCGGCACCGACAGCACCAGATACTGCTGCGCGTCGTACACGAACGAGCGGTCGCCGAGATAGCCGAGCTTGCGCCCCTGGCACACGACGATGATGCTCGGCTCGTACAGCACCGGCATGCGCGGCGCCGGATGGGTCACACGGATGAAGCGCACGCCGTCGAGCGCCGCGAGCGTGTCGCCCTCGTTCGGCGCGAGGCGCGTGTGCAGCTCGATCATGCGGCGCTGCAGGCGCTCGCCCGCGTCGGCCAAAAGGGGTTGGAAGCTCATCGGTACGGCCCTGTCCGGCAAGAGAATCTGGCTCGCAATGTAGCACCTTGGACGCATTTTGACGGCTGTTCGCGGGCAATTCGAGAGGAATAGGCAAATCTTCCAGACCTTCGTGTATTTCGCCGCGGCGCCGCGCTCCTTACGATGACGTCCTGTCTCGCCGCATCGCCACATGATGCGACGGCAGTCTGTTTCGCCGGATGTTTTCCGGACAAGGAGCCCTTGCATGAGTACGACCTATGCCTACGCGGCGACCGATGCGCAGTCGCCACTCGCCCCGTTCGAATTCCAGCGTCGCGCGCTGCGCGACCTCGACGTCCAGATCGACGTCCTCTACTGCGGCGTCTGCCACTCGGACCTTCACCAGGCGCGCAACGAATGGCGCAACACGATCTACCCGGTCGTACCGGGCCATGAAATCGTCGGCCGCGTGACCGCGACCGGCCCGCAGGTGTCGCGCTTCAAGGTCGGCGAGCTGGTCGGCGTCGGCTGTCTCGTCGATTCGTGCCGCACCTGCGCGAGCTGCGAAGAAGGCCTCGAGCAGTATTGCGAGAACGGCTTCGTCGGCACCTACAACGGCCAGGACCGCGTGACGGGCGACATCACGTACGGCGGCTATTCGACGCAGCTCGTCGTCGACGAGGCGTTCGTGCTGCGCGTGCCGGACACGCTCGACCCGGCCGGCGCCGCGCCGCTGCTGTGCGCGGGGATCACGACCTATTCGCCGCTGCGGCAGTGGAACGTCGGCCCCGGCAAGAAGGTCGGCATCGTCGGTCTCGGCGGCCTCGGCCACATGGGTGTGAAGCTGGCGCGCGCGATGGGTGCGCACGTCGTGCTGTTTACGACGTCGCCGTCGAAGATCGAGGACGGCAAGCGGCTCGGCGCGCATGAAGTCGTGATCTCGAAGGACGAAGCGCAGATGAACGCGCACCTGAACAGTTTCGACTTCATCCTGAACACGGTCGCCGCGCAGCACGACCTGAATCCGTTCCTGCACCTGCTCAAGCGCGACGGCACGATGACGCTCGTCGGCGCGCCGGAGCACGACCATCCGTCGCCGCAGGTGTTCAACCTGATCTTCAAGCGCCGCCGCCTCGCGGGTTCGCTGATCGGCGGGATCGCGGAAACGCAGGAAATGCTCGATTTCTGCGCGGAACACGGGATCACGTCCGATATCGAGACGATTCCGATGCAGCAGATCAACACGGCCTACGAGCGGATGCTGAAGAGCGACGTGAAGTACCGGTTCGTGATCGACATGGCGTCGCTCAAGCAGTAAGCGCCGCCCCAAGCGAAACGGGCCGCCTGTCGGAACAGGCGGCCCGTTTTGCATCCGGCGACCGGAATGAATGGCCCGGCGGCTGCGCGCGCGGCGCAGCGCCGGCCATCACTTCTGGTAGTCGTAGTCGACCGTCAGCGGCGCATGGTCGCTGAACTTGATGTCCTTGAAGATCGACGTGCTTTTCGCGGTCCCGGCCACGCCCGGCGTCGCGATCTGGTAATCGATCCGCCACCCGACGTTCTTCGCGTACGCCTGGCCGCGGTTGCTCCACCACGTGTACTGCTCGGGACGCGGGTCGAGCGTGCGGAACACGTCGACGTAGCCGACGTCGTCGAACAGCTTCGTGAGCCACTCGCGCTCTTCCGGCAGGCAGCCCGAGTTCTTCTGGTTGCTCTTCCAGTTCTTGATGTCGATTTCCTTGTGGACGATGTTCACGTCGCCGCACAGGATCACCTCGCGCTTCTTCTTCAGCGCCGCGAGGTGCGGCATGAATTCGGCCATGAAGCGGTACTTCGCCTGCTGGCGCTCCTCGCCGCTCGAGCCGGACGGCACGTACACCGACACGACCGACAGCTTGCCGTAGCGCGCCTCGACGTAACGCCCCTCGGGATCGAATTCGCTGCTGCCGAAACCGATGATCACGTCATCGGGCTCGCGGCGGCTGTACACGCCCGCGCCGCTGTAGCCCTTCTTCTCGGCGTGGTGGAAATAGCTCTTGAAGCCGTGCGGCTCGACGAATTCGGCCGGCAGGTCGTCGGCCGATACCTTGATTTCCTGCACGCACACGCAATCGGCGTTCTGTTCGCCGAGCCAGTCAAAGAAGCCCTTCTTCGCGGCGGAGCGGATGCCGTTCAGGTTGGCGGTGATCACTCGCATCATGTCGGGTTCCGTTCAGTTCGATATTTTTACAGGGGGCAGCTTAACGGATCTTCACGCCTTCGAGCTCGGGCTTCGGCGGCGGGAATTCCAGCTTCATGTCGGTCATCGTGCGCAGCAGCAGCTCGGCGATCATCACGTTGCGGTGCGTCTTCGAATTCGCCGGGATCACGTACCACGGCGCATGCTCGGCCGACGTCGCGGCGAGCGCGTCGCGGTACGCGGACTGATACGCGTCCCAGTGCTTGCGCGCGTCGAGATCGGCGATGTCGAATTTCCAGTGCTTGGTCGGATCGTCAATGCGCGCCTGCAGCCGCGCGCGCTGCTCGTCCTTCGAAATGTGCAGGAAGCACTTGACGATCGTCGTGCCGTTCTCGAACAGCATCGTCTCGAAATCGCGGATCTGCCGGTAGCGGCGCTCGCACTCCTTGTCGCCGATCGCGCCGAGCACGCGCGGCACCAGCACGTCCTCGTAGTGGCTGCGGTTGAAGATCGCGAGCTCGCCGGCCGCCGGCACTTGCGCATGCACGCGCCACAGGAAGTCGTGCGCGGCCTCGATCGGCGTCGGCGCCTTGAACGGCACGATGCGCAGGCCGAGCGGATCGACCTCGCGAAACACCGCGCGCACGGTGCCGTCCTTGCCGCTCGTATCCATCCCCTGCAGCACGAGCAGCACGCGCTTCTTCTGCTGCGTGTGCAGGCGCTCCTGCTGCACGTCGAGCTCGGTCGACACGACCGACAGCCGTTCACGGTCGGCCTCCTTCGAGCCGGACGAAAACGGCTTCGCGGCCGGGTCGAACGCGTCGAGCCTGAATGCGGCGGCTTCCTTCTCGCGCGTGCTGTACGGCACGCGGAAATCGTCGAGCGACGGTTGTTTCGCCATTCGTTCCTCCGTTGGACGGTGCGATGCATACGATAACGCATCCACCAAACGCGACGGGCCGCCCCGAACTGGTCGGAAGCGGCCCGTCGTCAAGCGCGGTTCAGGCGCGCGCGCATGCTCAGCCGAGCTTCTTCTTCAGCAGCTCGTTGACCTGCTGCGGATTGGCCTTGCCCTTGGTCGCCTTCATCGCCTGGCCGATCAGCGCGTTGAACGCCTTTTCCTTGCCCGCGCGGAATTCCTCGACCGACTTCGCGTTCGCCGCGAGCACTTCGTCGATGATCGCTTCCAGCGCGCCGGTGTCGGAGATCTGCTTCAGGCCCTTCGCGTCGATGATGCGGTCGGCCGCACCTTCGTCGGTCGCCTTCTCGTCCCAGATCGTCGCGAAGATTTCCTTCGCGATCTTGTTCGAGATCGTGCCGTCGGCGATGCGCTGCAGCAGCAGCGCGAGCTGCGCGGCCGAGACGGGAATCGCGTCGATCTCGATGCCGTCGCGGTTCAGTTGCGACGACACGTCGCCCATCAGCCAGTTCGCGGCGATCTTCGCATTCGCCGCGCCGGCCTTCGCGACCACCGCCTCGAAGTACGCGGCCATCGCCTTGCTCGACGTCAGCACGCCCGCGTCGTACGCGGACACGCCGTACTCGTCGACGAAGCGCTGCTGCATCGCGGCCGGCAGTTCCGGCATGCCGGACTGCACGCGCTCGATCCAGTCCTGGCCGATCACGAGCGGCATCAGGTCGGGATCGGGGAAGTAGCGGTAATCGTGCGCGTCTTCCTTGCTGCGCATCGAACGCGTCTCGCGCTTGTCCGGATCGTAGAGGCGCGTTTCCTGCACGACTTCGCCGCCGTCCTCGATCAGCTCGATCTGCCGACGCACTTCGTAGTTGATTGCTTCCTCGAGGAACCGGAACGAGTTCAGGTTCTTGATTTCCGCGCGCGTGCCGAACTTCTCCTGGCCGACCGGGCGCACCGACACGTTCGCGTCGCAGCGGAACGAGCCTTCCTGCATGTTGCCGTCGCAGATGCCGAGCCACACGACGAGCCCGTGCAGTGCCTTCGCGTACGCGACGGCCTCGGCCGCGCTGCGCATTTCCGGCTCGGTGACGATCTCGAGCAGCGGCGTGCCCGCGCGGTTCAGGTCGATCCCGGTCATCCCGGCGAAGTCTTCATGCAGCGACTTGCCCGCATCTTCCTCGAGGTGCGCACGGGTCAGGTTGACCGTTTTCTCGTACGCAGCCTTGCCGGCCTTTTCGTTGGCCGGCACCTGGATCGTGATCTGGCCGCCCTGCACGACCGGAATCTCGTACTGGCTGATCTGATAGCCCTTCGGCAGATCGGGGTAGAAATAATTCTTGCGCGCGAAGATGCTGCGCGGCGCGATGGTCGAGCCGATCGCGAGACCGAAGCGGATCGCCCGCTCGACCGCGCCGCGGTTCAGCACCGGCAGCACGCCCGGCAGCGCCAGGTCGACCGGGCACGCCTGCGTGTTCGGCTCGGCGCCGAACTGCGTCGATGCGCCCGAGAAAATCTTCGAGACGGTCGACAGTTGCGCGTGCGTCTCGAGACCGATAACGACTTCCCACTGAGTAGCCATGTGCTTACACCCCTGCCGGAACTTGCTTGTGCCAGTCGGTCGCGCGCTGGAACGCGTCGGCGACCTGCAGCATCCGGGCTTCGTTGAAATAGTTGCCGATGATCTGCAGGCCGACCGGGCGCTGCGCGTTCGCGCCCGCGCCGAAGCCGCACGGCACGCTCATGCCGGGCAGACCGGCGAGGCTCACCGACAGCGTGTAGATATCCGCGAGATACATCTGCACCGGATCGTCGCCCTTCGCGCCGAGATCCCATGCGACCGTCGGCGACGCCGGGCCCATGATCACGTCGCAGGACTTGAACGCTTCCTGGAAATCGTTCGCGATGATGCGGCGGATCTTCTGCGCCTGCAGGTAGTACGCGTCGTAGTAGCCGTGCGACAGCACATACGTGCCGACCAGGATCCGGCGCTTCACTTCAGGCCCGAAGCCTTCGGCGCGCGACTTCTTGTACATGTCGAGCAGGTCGCCGTACTGCGCGGCGCGGTGGCCGAAACGCACGCCGTCGAAGCGCGACAGGTTCGACGACGCTTCCGCCGGCGCGATCACGTAGTACACGGGGATCGACAGCTCCGTCTTCGGCAGCGACACCGGCACGAGCGTCGCGCCGAGCGCTTCGTATTGCTTGAGCGCCGCGTCGATCGTCGCGCGCACGTCGTCGGCGAGGCCGGCGCCGAAATACTCGTTCGGCAAGCCGATGCGCAGGCCGGCGAGCGGCTTGCCCGCGTCGTTGCCGGCCGCCCACGGCTGCCCGAGGTGGCGCGTGAAGTCTTCGTCGTCGCGCTCGAGGCTCGTCGAGTCACGCTCGTCGAAGCCGGCCATCGCGTTCAGCAGCAGCGCGCAGTCGGACGCGCTCTGCGCCATCGGGCCGCCCTGGTCGAGCGACGACGCGAACGCGATCATCCCGTAGCGCGACACGCGGCCGTAGGTCGGCTTGATGCCCGTCACGCCCGCGAACGACGCGGGCTGGCGGATCGAGCCGCCGGTGTCGGTGCCGGTCGCGGCCGGCGCGAGGCGCGCGGCGACGGCGGCCGAGCTGCCGCCCGAGCTGCCGCCCGGCACCGCGTTCGTGTCCCACGGGTTCTTCACCGCGCCGAACGCGGAATTCTCGTTCGACGAGCCCATCGCGAACTCGTCCATGTTGGTCTTGCCGAGCGTGACCATGCCGGCCGCCTGCAGGCGGGCGACGACGGTCGCGTCGAACGGGCTCTCGTAATTCGCGAGCATCTTCGAGCCGGCGGTCGAGCGCCAGCCGCGCGTGACGAACACGTCCTTGTGCGCGATCGGCAGGCCGGTCAGCGCGCCGCCCGCGCCGCGCGCGAGTTCGGCGTCGGCGGCTTTCGCCTGCGCGAGGGTGAGGTCGGCGTCGACGTGGACGAACGCGTTCAGGTCGCGCGCGGCGTCGATCCGTTTCAGGTAGTGCTGCGCGAGCTCGACGGCCGAGCATTCCTTGGCGGCGAGCGCGGCGCGCAGTTCGGTCAGGCTTTTTGCGTGCATTGAGTGGTTTTCCTGGGAATTCTGGGTCGCGCGCGGCGCTGGACGGCCGGCGCGCTTGTCATCGAATGCTTACTCGATCACCTTCGGCACGAGATAGAGGCCGTCCTGGACGGCCGGCGCCGGACGCTGGTTGTCGTCGCGATTGACGACTTCCGTCACGGCGTCGTCGCGCAGGCGCTGCGCGACTTCCTGGATCTGTTCGATCGGGTGGGCGAGCGGCGCGATGCCGGCGGTATCGACCGCCTGCATCTGCTCGACGAGGCCGAAGAATTCATTGAGCTGGCCGAGCATGTGCTCGGCGTCGGCGTCGGCCATTTCGAGTCGCGCCAGGTGCGCGATGCGTTTCACATCGGTCAGGGTCAGGGCCATGCGATCACCGGAAAAACAAGGCTGCGCAGTGCATCGAAAGCAGCACTGCGGCGGGGGGTTGGAGGGTGCGATCCCACCCTCAAAAATCGGGGCCGAAGCGGCAAAAATACCGCCCGTTTCGATTCAAATACCGTGAAATTATAAGGTATCATTACGCGTTCGACCCAAACCCGGCAGCCTTTTCCCGCACCGTTTCGCCCCACTTCGGCAAGCCGTGCGTGCTTCGTGCGATCCCCGGTAGACATCACTCGCAGCTTCGTGCGCCGCGGCGGCCGCTTCCGCCACGCTTCCCGAGGCTGTTATTTTTTCCGCTGCCGCCCTCAGCGCTCGCTATGCAGGGCCGGCCCAGAGCGAAACAGGATTCTGAATGTTCGGTTTTTTGCGCAGCTACTTCTCCAACGATCTCGCGATCGACCTCGGCACCGCAAACACCCTGATCTACATGCGCGGCAAGGGCATCGTGCTCGATGAGCCGTCCGTCGTGTCGATCCGCCAGGAAGGCGGCCCCAACGGCAAGAAGACGATCCAGGCGGTCGGCAAGGAAGCCAAGCAGATGCTCGGCAAGGTGCCGGGCAACATCGAGGCGATCCGCCCGATGAAGGACGGCGTGATCGCCGACTTCACCGTCACCGAGCAGATGATCAAGCAGTTCATCAAGACGGCCCACGAGTCGCGCATGTTCTCGCCGTCGCCGCGCATCATCATCTGCGTGCCGTGCGGCTCGACCCAGGTCGAGCGCCGCGCGATCAAGGAAGCCGCGCACGGCGCCGGCGCGTCGCAGGTCTACCTGATCGAGGAGCCGATGGCGGCGGCGATCGGCGCGGGCCTGCCGGTCTCGGAAGCCACCGGCTCGATGGTCGTCGACATCGGCGGCGGCACGACCGAAGTCGGCGTGATCTCGCTCGGCGGCATCGTCTACAAAGGCTCGGTGCGCGTCGGCGGCGACAAGTTCGACGAGGCGATCGTCAACTACATCCGCCGCAACTACGGGATGCTGATCGGCGAGCAGACCGCCGAGGCGATCAAGAAGGAAATCGGCTCCGCGTTCCCGGGCTCCGAAGTCAAGGAAATGGAAGTGAAGGGCCGCAACCTGTCGGAAGGCATCCCGCGCAGCTTCACGATCTCCAGCAACGAAATCCTCGAAGCGCTGACCGATCCGCTGAACCAGATCGTGTCGTCGGTGAAGATCGCGCTCGAACAGACGCCGCCGGAACTCGGCGCCGACATCGCCGAACGCGGGATGATGCTGACGGGCGGCGGCGCGCTGCTGCGCGACCTCGATCGCCTGCTCGCGGAAGAAACCGGCCTGCCGGTGCTCGTCGCGGAAGATCCGCTGACCTGCGTCGTGCGCGGTTCGGGCATGGCGCTCGAGCGCATGGACAAGCTGGGCAGCATCTTCTCGTACGAGTGATCGCCCAGTGATCGCCTAGGCATTCCCGTTTGATATGACGCACCCGCGGCGTGGCCGGATCGCTCGTTCAGAACGAACCGCCGCGCCGTTTGCGCGTCTGAGCATTATTTAACCGATCACACGCGCCCGGCGCCGACCATGGAATACAGTCCGCCGCCCCTCTTCAAGCAAGGTCCGCCCGCGCTCGCGCGGCTCATCTTCTTCGTCGCCCTCGCCATCGCGCTCCTCGTGTCGGACGCGCGCTTCAGCACGCTCGAAATCGTGCGCGGCGTGCTCGGCACGGTGCTCTACCCGCTGCAACGCGCGGCGCTCGTGCCGCGCGACCTGTTCATGGGCGCGGCCGACCTCGCCGTCACCGGGGCGGCGCTGCGCCACGAGAACGACGATCTGCGCAAACGCAACCTGCAACTGTCCACGCAGGCCAACCAGGCCGCCGTGCTCACGCAGGAAAACGCGCATCTGCGCGCGGTGCTCGAACTGCGCCAGCACATCGCGACGCAATCGACGCCGGTCGAGATCCAGTACGACACGAGCGATCCGTTCACGCAGAAGATCGTGGTCGGGCAAGGCTCGCAGCAAGGCATCCAGGACGGCTCGCCCGTCGTCAGCGAGGACGGCGTGATCGGGCAGGTCACGCGCGTGTTCCCGCTGCAATCCGAAATCACGCTGGTCACCGACCGCGATCTCGCGATTCCCGTGCAGGTGCTGCGCACCGGCCTGCGCAGCGTGATCTACGGCACGCCGAAGGGCGATTCGCTCGACCTGCGCTTCGTGCCGACGAGCGCGGATCTCGTCGCCGGCGACGAACTCGTCACGAGCGGCCTCGACGGCGTCTATCCGCCCGGCCTGCCGGTCGCGAAGGTCGTGCGCGTCGACAAGCTCGCCGATACCGCGTTCGCCCGCGTGACCTGCGCGCCGGTCGCGGCCGTGCGCGGCGCGCGCCAGATGCTCGTGCTGCATTACCGGAACGACATCCCGCCGCGCCCGGCCGAGCCCGATCCCGCGGCCGAGAAGAACGCGAAGGGCAAGAAGGGCAAGGCCGCCGCGAAGGCCGAGAAAGCCGACAAGGCCGACGCGAACGCGAAGCCGGCCGCCGCGGCCCCGCCCGCCGGTGCGAACCCGGCGCCGGCCCCTGCCGCGCCGGCCAAGCCCGCCGCCGCGCCCGCGAAGCCCGCTGCCGGGCAATCAGGAGCCCAGCGATGAACCGCCCGCAATACATCCTGCAGCCGGTCAATCCGTACTTCATCGTCTTCAGCCTCGCCGCCGCGTTCCTGCTGAACCTGATGCCGTGGGGCCGCCTGCCCGGCGTGCCCGACTTCGTCGCGCTCGTGCTGCTGTTCTGGAACATCCACCAGCCGCGCAAGGTCGGGATGGGCGTCGCGTTCGCGCTCGGCATCCTGATGGACGTGCACGACGCGGGGCTGCTCGGCGAGCATGCGCTCGCCTATACGCTGCTGTCGTACGGCGCGATCACGATCCACCGCCGCGTGCTGTGGATGCCGATCGGCGTGCAGGTGCTGTACGTCACGCCGCTGCTCGTCGTCGCGCAGCTCGTGCCGTTCGTGATCCGCCTGCTGATGGGCGCCGCGTTCCCCGGCTGGCGCTACCTCGTCGACGGTTTCGTCGAAGCCGCGCTGTGGCCGATCGCGAGCCACCTGCTGCTGATGCCGCAACGCCGCCCGGTCGACCCGGACGATACGCGCCCGATCTGAGCCGGACCGACCTTGAATACCCGCCGCCCCCACGCCCGCCGCGCGCCGCGCTCCGGGGCGGCACCTCGCCCGCGTCCGCGCGCGGGCCAGATTGCCCTTAAATGACCGAATTCAACGACACCCAACAGCAGCTCTCGAAGTTCCGCCTGCGCGTCGCGGCGGCGGGCGTGTTCGTGTTCGTCTGCTTCGGGCTGCTCGCGAGCCGCTTCTTCTATCTGCAGCTGATGCAGCACGGCAAATACGCGCTGCAGGCCGAGGAAAACCGCATCTCGGTCGCGCCGATCGTGCCGAACCGCGGGATCATCACCGACCGCAACGGCGTGATCCTCGCGAAGAACTACTCGGCGTACACGCTCGAGATCACGCCGTCGAAGCTCGACGACACGCTCGACAACACGATCGACAAGCTGTCCGAGATCATCCCGATCGACGCGCGCGACCGCCGCCGCTTCAAGAAGCTGCAGGAAGACTCGAAGAACTTCGAGAGCCTGCCGATCCGCACGCGGCTCACCGATGCCGAAGTCGCGCGCTTCACCGCGCAGCGTTTCCGCTTCCCCGGCGTCGACGTGCGCGCGCGGCTGTTCCGCCAGTACCCGCTCGGCATGACGGCCGCGCACGTGATCGGCTATATCGGCCGGATCTCGAAGCGCGACCAGGATCGCATCGACGCGATGAGCGACGACAACGACAGCGACCAGGAGCACTACGACCCGCGCCGCGACGCGAACAACTACAAGGGCACCGACTACATCGGCAAGATCGGCGTCGAGCAGAGCTACGAAACCGAGCTGCACGGGCTGACCGGCTTCGAGGAAGTCGAGGTGACGGCCGGCGGCCGGCCGGTGCGCACGCTGTCGCGCACGCAGGCGACGCCCGGCAACAACCTCGTGCTGTCGCTCGACATCGGGCTGCAGCAGGTCGCCGAGCAGGCGTTCGCCGGCAAGCGCGGCGCGCTCGTCGCGATCGAGCCGAAGACGGGCGACGTGCTCGCGTTCGTGTCGTCGCCGAGCTTCGACCCGAACTCGTTCGTCGACGGCATCGACCAGCAGACCTGGAACGAGCTGAACAACTCGCCCGACAAGCCGCTCCTGAACCGCCCGCTGCACGGCACCTACCCGCCCGGCTCGACCTACAAGCCGTTCATGGCGCTCGCGGGCCTCACGCTCGGCAAGCGCACGCCGGGCTGGGGCTTCCAGGACCCGGGCTACTTCACGTTCGGCGGCCACACGTTCCGCAACGACGTGCGCTCGGGCCAGGGCTGGGTCGACATGAACAAGGCGATCATGGTGTCGAACGACACCTACTTCTACATGCTCGCGCGCGACCTCGGCGTGAACGCGATCGCGAACTTCATGAAGCCGTTCGGCTTCGGCCAGATCACCGGGATCGACATCCAGGGCGAGGCGCGCGGGATCCTGCCGTCGACCGACTGGAAGAAGAAGGCGTTCAAGAAGGCGGCGCAGCAGAAGTGGTTCGACGGCGAGACGATCAGCCTCGGAATCGGCCAGGGCTACAACTCGTTCACGATCCTGCAGCTCGCGCACGCAACCGCGACGCTCGCGAACAACGGCGTCGTGATGAAGCCTCACCTCGTGAAGGAAGTCGAGGATCCGATCTCTCGCGCGCGCCACCTGACCGTGCCGAAGGAAAGCGAGGTGATCCCGCTCAAGCAGGCCGACATCGACGTCGTGAAGCGCGGGATGGAGAACGTGATCGAGAACCCGTCCGGCACCGCGTACAAGGTGTTCCGCGGCGCGCCGTACCTCGCCGCCGGCAAGACCGGTACCGCGCAGGTGTTCTCGCTGCAGGGCTCGAACTACAAGGGCCACCTGCTCGCCGAACACCTGCGCGACCACGCGCTGTTCATCGCATATGCGCCGGTCGACCATCCGCAGATCGCCGTCGCGCTGGTCGTCGAAAACGGCGGCTGGGGCGCCCAGGCCGCCGGCCCGATCGCGCGTCGCGTGCTCGACTACTACCTGGTCGAGCGCCAGAACCCGAAGAACGAAGCCGCGGCCGTGGCCGCCGCGGCGTCGGCCACTGAGCCGGTGAGCGCGCCGGTGGTCGGCGACACATCCAAGCCGGCCACGATCGCGGCCGGCTTCACCGCACTGCCGCAGCCGGTCGTGCCGTCGGCGGCCAGCGCGGCCGAAGCGGCATCCGCCGCATCGGGGGCCTCGGGCGCCAGCGCCACGGCGCCGGCCGACACGAGCGCCGCGGCGCCGATGGCCGCGAGCCTGCCGCCGATCCGGCGCCCGCACCGGCCGCGCCGGCCCGCCAGCGACGCGCAGCCGGTCGTCGCCACGCCGCGGGACGACAACCATCGTGCGACGGCCCCCGCGAAAGCGGCGGACGCCGGCACCGCTCATTAACGGAGAAAGGCATGCAATTCGACAAGCGCGCCTGGCTCGACAAGATCAAGCAGATGTTCGCGGGCTTCGACCGTCCGCTCGCCCTCATCGTGTTCCTGCTGCTGTGCGTCGGCATCGTCACGCTGTACAGCGCGTCGATCGACGTGCCGGGCCGCGTCGAGGACCAGTTGCGCAACATCCTGCTGACGTTCGTGCTGATGTGGGTGATCGCCAACATCCCGCCGACCACGCTGATGCGCTTCGCGGTCCCGCTCTACACGTTCGGGGTCACGCTACTGATTGCCGTCGCGCTGTTCGGGATGACCAAGAAGGGCGCGAAGCGCTGGCTGAACGTCGGCGTCGTGATCCAGCCGTCCGAAATCCTCAAGATCGCGACGCCGCTGATGCTCGCGTGGTACTACCAGCGCCGCGAAGGCGGGCTGCGCTGGTACGACTTCATCGCCGCGTTCGGGATCCTGCTGGTGCCGGTCGGGCTGATCGCGAAGCAGCCGGACCTCGGCACGGGCCTGCTCGTGTTCGCGGCCGGCTTCTTCGTGATCTACCTCGCCGGCCTGTCGTTCAAGCTGATCGTGCCGGTGCTCGTCGCGGGCGTGATCGCGGTCGGCTCGATCGCGGTGTTCGAGGAACGCATCTGCCAGCCTGAAGTGCAGTGGCCGCTGATGCACGACTACCAGAAACACCGGGTGTGTACGCTGCTCGACCCGACGTCCGACCCGCTCGGCAAGGGCTTCCACACGATCCAAGCCGTGATCGCGATCGGCTCGGGCGGCGTGCTCGGCAAGGGCTACCTGAAAGGCACGCAGGCGCACCTCGAATTCATTCCGGAAAAGCACACCGACTTCATCTTCGCGGTGTTCTCGGAGGAATGGGGGCTCGCCGGCGGGCTCGTGCTGCTGACGCTGTACATGGCGCTGATCGCGCGCGGGCTCTACATCGCCGCGCAGGGCGCGACGCTGTTCGGCCGGCTGCTCGCGGGCTCGCTCACGCTCGCGTTCTTCGTCTACGCGTTCGTCAATATCGGGATGGTGAGCGGCGTGTTGCCGGTCGTCGGCGTGCCGCTGCCGTTCATGAGTTACGGCGGCACCGCGCTCACGACGCTCGGCATCGCGATCGGGATGATCATGAGCGTCGGGCGGCAGCGGCGGTTGATGAAGAGTTGACCGCGCGGCCTGCGCTGCGGCACACGACAACGGCGCCTGCGGGCGCCGTTTTGCATCGGGCGGACCGAATGCAGCCGCTTACTGCGGCGGCGCGTGCGGTTTGCCTGGCTCCGCGCCGGTCCCCGATGCCGGCCCCGGCGCCTTCAGCCGCGCGCTCAGCTCCTTGAATTTCATCCCGGCCGTCTCGTCGCCCTGCGCGGCCGCCGCCGCGTAGTACGCGCGTGCGATGTTCAGGTTCTGCGCGACGCCGTCGCCGCCGCGCTCGTAGAACGACGCGGTCACGTACTGCGCGGTCGGCTCGCCCGCGTCGGCGGCCTGCTTGTACCACACGAACGCCTGCCGGTTGTCGCGCGGCGTGCCGCGCCCGTCGAGGAACTGGTTCGCGAGCGACAGCTCGGCCTGCACGTGCCCCTGCTTCGCGGCCCGCAGGAACCAGCGATGCGCTTCCGCCGGATTGCGCGCGACGAACTCGCCATCGTCGAACATCCGGCCATACACGTACTGCGCATGCGACATGTTCGCTTCCGCCGCGCGCTTGAGCCAGCGCAGCCCTTCGTCGACGTTCGCGGTCACGCCTTCGCCCGTCAGCAGCATCATCGCGTAGTTGAACTGCGCGAGGCGATCGCCGCGCTCGGCCGCATCGTGGAATTGCACCAGCGCCGCGCGATAGTCGCCGGCGTTGTAGTCGGCGACCGCCGATTGCGTCTCGCGCGACGGGTCGGGCTTCGCTTGCGGCGCGCCCTGCGCGACGGCCGCCGCCCACACGGCCCACAGGCCGACCATCGCCCCGATCCGCGTGCGCCCGCGGCACGCACCGTCTGCGCCGTTCATGACCGTACCTCCTGCAACGCCTGCCGCGTCGCGCGCAACAGCCAGCTCACGTCGGCCGACACCGTGATCATCCGGTAGCCGGCCTCGCGATACTGGCGCGCGGCCGCCGTGTCGCCCGCGAAGATGCCGACCGCGACGCCCGCCAGCTTGCCGGCCGCGAGCACGCGCGCCATCGCGGTCTCGACGTCCGGGTGGCGGATATCGCCGAGATGCCCGAGGCTCGCCGCGAGATCGGCTGGGCCGACGAACAGGCAATCGACACCGGGCGTCGCCGCGATCCGCTCGACTTCGTCGACGCCGCGCGCCGATTCGACCTGCACGATCACCGCGACTTGCGCATTCGCCGTCTGCAGGTAGTCGCGGCGCATGCCGAACGCCGCCGCGCGCACCATGCCCGCGACGCCGCGCAGCCCGTCCGGCGATTCGGGCGACGGGAAGCGCGTGAGCCGCACCGCGTGCGCGGCATCGTCGGGCGTCTCGATACACGGAAACATCAGCGTGCGTGCGCCGGCGTCGAGCGCACGCTTCACGAGCCACGGCTCGCGCGCCGGCACGCGCACGACCGGCTCGCTCGGCAGGTGCGCCGCGGCGATCGCGCGCAGTTGCGACGCTACATCGCGACTGTCGTTCGGCGCATGCTCCATGTCGATGCAGAGCCAGTCGTAACCGGCATGCGCGAGCGCTTCCGCGGCCGAGTCGCTGCCGAGCGACAGCCACAGGCCGTACAGCGGCTCGTCGCCGTCGCGCAGGCGTTGTTTGAGGGAATTGGTGAGCGTGCTCATCGATACGGCCTCCGGAACGGAACGGCAATCGAACGGGACAAGCAACTGGCGAAGCGGAAAGCGGCATGCGCGCCGCCGGGCAACCGAAGCACGGCGGCGGCGGCAGATCACGCCCCAGAGAACGTGAGTCGGCCCGGGACGACCGATCTGACAGCGCAGGCCGCGCAATGGCTCACGCGCGCGCTTTTCCGTGCCGCACGACGATCATAGCGCGGCCGGATGCGCGATGCGGGAACCGACGGGGGAAGCCGTACCGGCGCGGGACGCGGCGGCTGGCGACGACGGGCAGCCCGCGCCGAACGGCGGGGCTGCCGGGAAAGGCAGAATCAGCGGCCGGGCTGGCGCTCGACGTCGGCCCAGCAGTTCGGCGTTTCGTACAGACGCACGCGCTCGAGGCGCAGATTCACGCCGTAGTGCGCGTCGTACACGTTCGCGAGCAGGTCGAACGCGATCGCCGCGAGGTTCTCGACGGTCGGGATCCGGTCGATCACGACCGTCTTGTGGTCGGCCATCTGCTCGAGGAACGACCGCACGACCTCGTCGCGCGCATAGACCAGGAACGCGTGATCCCACTTGCTGACGAGGTGCTCCATCGCGAGCGCCTTCACGTCGGCGAAATCCATCACCATGCCGCGGTCGGGCGCCCCCTCGGTATCGACGAGATCGCCGCGCAGCGTGATTTCGAGCACGTAGCGATGGCCGTGCAGGTTCCTGCACTGGCTGCGGTGATCGGGGATGCGGTGGCCCGCGTCGAATTCGAGTTTTCGGGTAATCAGCACGATGTCAAAAGCCGTGGCTCAGGGAATGTTCAGATATTTGTGGGTCTGCATCGACAGCCGCCACTGCGGATGACGCTTGCACCAGTCGATCGCGAGCTTCGTATTGAGGTCGCGCGACGGGCCGTCCATCGGCTGGACCAGGAAATACTCGAAGTCGAGCTTCGCGTAGTCGGCCAGCCGCTGGTTGTCCTGCGGCACGACGACCTTCAGTTCGTTGCCCTTCGTGACGACGAGCGGCGCATCCGCCTTCGGGCTCACACAGATCCAGTCGATCGATTCGAGCACCGGCAGCGAACCGTTGGTTTCGATCGCGATCTCGAAGCCGGCCGCATGCAGCGCGTCGACGAGCGGCTGGTCGAGCTGCAGCATCGGCTCGCCGCCCGTGCAGACGACGAAGCGGTGCGCTTCGCCCTCCGGCCACAGGCCGGCGATCGTCGCGACGAGCGCGGCGGCGTCCTTGAACTTGCCGCCGTTCTCGCCGTCGGTGCCGACGAAGTCCGTATCGCAGAAGCGGCACACGGCCTCCGCACGATCCTCTTCGCGGCCCGACCACAGATTGCAGCCGGCGAACCGGCAGAACACGGCCGGCCGGCCCGCATTCGCGCCCTCGCCCTGCAACGTGTAGAAAATTTCCTTGACCGCGTAAGTCATCGTCCTTCGTCCGGCTCGCGCCGCTCGTTGTCGATCAGAATCCGTTGTCCATCAAGCGCCGCCGGCGCAGCCGCGTCACAGCGGCGCTTCGGTCACCCGCTCGCCCTTCAGGTAGGCCTCGTAGCCGCGCTTGCGCAGCTTGCAGGCCGGGCATTCGCCGCAGCCGAAGCCCCAGTCGTGCAGTTCCGCGCGTTCGCCCACGTAGCAGGTGTGCGTCTCGACGCGGATCAGTTCGACGAGCGCGTCGCCGCCGAGCTGTTCGGCGAGCTGCCAGGTCTGCGCCTTGTCGAGCCACATCAGCGGCGTCTCGAGCACCATGCGCGTATCCATCCCGAGATTCAGCGCGACCTGCAGCGCCTTCATCGTGTCGTCGCGGCAGTCCGGATAGCCCGAAAAATCGGTCTCGCACATCCCGCCGACCAGCACGCGCAGCCCGCGCCGATAGGCGATCGCCGCGGCGATCGTCATGAACATCAGGTTGCGGCCCGGCACGAACGTGTTCGGCAGGCCGTTGGCCGTCGTCTCGATCTCGATCGTGCGCGTCATCGCGGTATCGCTGATCGCGCCGAGCACCGACAGGTCGATCATGTGATCGTCGCCGAGCCGGTCCGACCACGCGGGAAACTTGCGCTTCAGCGCTTCGCGCACGCCTTCGCGGCACTCGAGTTCGACGCGATGACGCTGGCCGTAGTCGAAGCCGAGCGTCTCGACCGTCTGGTAGCGTTCGAGGGCCCATGCCACGCACGTGGCGGAATCCTGCCCGCCGGAAAACAACACGAGCGCGCCGTCTTTAGCGTCTGTCCGAATCACCGTGATACTCCGTGAATGTGTAGGCTCGCGTCGCACTGCGCCCCGAGGCCGGCTGCCGCCGGGCGGCCCGACGCGGCCGGCCTGTGCCGGCTCGACCAGTATAGGCAGCGCGCTCGGCCGCGAATGCGGCGGCGCGCTTATACCGCTCATCGCACGGCATCGTTGCCGCGCGCCACGGCAAGCGCACCGCGAGCAGCCTGCCATGCGCATGAAGCGATGCGCTAAGTCATTGAGCGGGCACGGATTTTATCATGCCCCGGCGAATGCTGCCGGGCCCGCGGCCCACGACACGCGATACCCACCACAAACGAAAAACCCCAAGAACCTTCCGATTCTTGGGGTTTTAAATGCTGGTGGCCTGGGACGGAATCGAACCATCGACACGCGGATTTTCAATCCGCTGCTCTACCAACTGAGCTACCGGGCCAACGAAGAATGAAAGTATATCGAGCTATTCGCCCCCGAGCAAGTGCTTTCGCAAAATATTTTACAGCGCGCCTTCGGACGGCTTCTTGCCGAGCTCGACGCCGAGTTGCTTGAGCTTGCGATACAGGTGCGTGCGCTCGAGGCCCGTCTTCTCCGCGACGCGCGTCATGCTGCCGTTCTCGCGCGCGAGGTGATATTCGAAGTACGCGCGCTCGAACGCATCGCGCGCTTCGCGCAACGGGATGTCGAACGGGATCGCGGCCGTCTGGCCCGCGAGGCCGAGCGCCGACGCCATGTCGTCGCCGAGCGTCGGCAGCGCCGCCGCGGACGCGACCGCCGCCGGCCCCGCGGCCTGCCCGCCGCCCGCCTTCGCCGCCGCGTTCGCGGACACCGGCGCCGCGCCGCGGGCGAGACCGTGCTCGACCGACTTCAGCAGCTTCTGCAGCGCGATCGGTTTCTCGAGGAAATCGAGCGCGCCGATCTTGGTCGCCTCGACGGCCGTATCGATCGTCGCGTGCCCGGACATCATGATCACGGGCATCGTCAGCAGCCCCTGCGCCGCCCATTCCTTGAGCAGCGTGACGCCGTCGGTATCGGGCATCCAGATATCGAGCAGCACGAGATCGGGCGCCTGATTCAGCCGGTATTCCCGCGCGGCCTGCGCGTTCTCCGCCGCCTCGACGACATGTCCTTCATCGCTGAGGATCTCCGAGAGCAATTCCCGGATGCCCATTTCATCATCTACCACCAGGATGGTTGCCATTTACGCTGCCTTTGTCTGCTCACTTGCTTTTGTCTTGGCGGGTGTCGTCCCGTCCTGTGCGCCCGGTTCGGCGCCTGGCGTATCGCTCGCCATCTGCAGGAAGAGGATCGACACCTGCGCACCCTCGACGGTCTCGCCGTGCATGCGATTGCGCAGATCGATCCGCGCGCCGTGCTCGTCAACGATTTTCTTGACCGTGGCCAGCCCGAGCCCCGTGCCCTTCGCCTTGGTCGTCACGTAAGGCTCGAACGCACGGGTCAGGATGCGTGCCGGAAAACCGGGCCCGTTGTCGGACACGGTAAGACGTACCGCGACGCGCGTTTTGCCCTCGGCGTCGGGGTCGCCATATTCTACTGTCTTGGTTTCGATCAACACACGCGGATGCGCGGACTCCGCGACCGAATCCTGCGCATTCTGCAGCAGGTTGTGAATCACCTGGCGCAATTGCGTCGCGTCGCCGCGAATCACCGGCAGCGACGGCGCGAGCTCGGCGACGATCGGGCTCTTGCCCTCGCCGACGCCGTACAGCCCGAGCACCTCGCTCGCCAGTTCGTTCAACTGCAGGTTCGCGAGCACCGCCGGCGGCGTGCGCGCGTATTCGCGAAAATCGTCGACCATCCGCTTCATCGCGGCCACCTGGTTCACGATCATCGTCGCGCCGCGCTTGAGCACGTCTGCGTCGGGCGGCGCAAGCTTGTCGGACAGCTTCATCTGCAGCCGCTCGGCCGACAGCTGGATCGGCGTCAGCGGATTCTTGATCTCGTGCGCGAGCCGCCGCGCGACCTCGCCCCACGCGACCGAACGCTGCGCGGAAATCACGTCGGAAATGTCGTCGAACACGACCACGTAGCCGGACGTCTGCGGATCGTCGGCCTGCCCTTCGACCGTCGACACGAGCCGCGTACCGCGTACGAGCAGCGTCAGCGGATCGGTTTCGCCCGGCACCTCGATCGCGAACTGCTGCTGCCAGTGGCCGCGATCGCCGCTGCCGCCGTCGGACGCCGCCTCGCGATCGGCGAACGCCTTGCGCACCATCGCGCCGAACCCGGCGGCCACGCCGATCCGGTCGAGCGTCGTGCCGATCAGCGTGTTGAACGGCTGCCGGAAGATCCGCTCGGCGCCGCGATTGGCCGTCGTCAGCCGGAACTGGCGATCGAGCACGAACACGCCGGCCGTCAGGTTCGCGAGGATGCTCTCGAGATACGTCTTCGAATGCTCGAGCGCGATGCGGTTCTTCTCGACCGCGAGCCGCGCCTCGGACAACTGGCGCGTCATCGCGTTGAACGACTGCGTGAGGAAGCCGAGCTCGTCGCGCGTCTTGATCTCGCGCTTCGGCGTGTAGTCGCCTTCCGTGATCTCCTTCGTGCCCTGCGCGAGCAGGAACAGCGGCCGTGCGAGCTGCTGGCCGAGCGCGAGCGCGAGCATCATCGCGATGAAGGTCGCGAGGAACAGCGCGAGCGTCAGCGTGCCGATGTACATCTTGCGCAGCCCCGTGCGGCCGAGCGACTTTGCCTGGTACTCGCTGTACGCGCGCTGCACGGCGTCCGCGTTGTGCGCGAGCGTCGGCGGCACCGGCTGCGTGAGCTGCAGGAACCGCTCCGCCGGCTGCAGCAGCGACGTCGTCGCGTCGGGAATCGGCCGCACGACGCGCAGCCGCAGCGCGCCCTTCGCGCCGTGTGCGCGCGGGTCGCCGTCGACTTCACCCTCGATCGCCGCATACGCGCCGTGTTCGCGCGCCTGGCTCAACATCAGCGGCGTCGGCAGGTCGTCCGGAATCAGCGCCGCGAAATTGCCCGACGCCTGCGCGACGATGTGCAGGTCGGGCGCGGCGCCCGAGCCGCCGCGGCTCGGCTCGACGATCGTCGCGTCCTGCACGCCGAACTGGTCGCGCAGCCGCAGCAGCGTGAGCGTCGTGCCGTTCGTGTTCGCATCGACGCTCGCGAGCTGGTCGGACATCAGCCGCGCCTTCGTCTGCAGATCGGACAGCGACGCATCGAGCATCCCGCGGCCGAGGTTCAGGCCGGCCGTCAGCGCCGTCTCGACGTTCACGTCGAACCACGACTCGATACTGCGCGACACGAACTGGTACGACACGATGTAGATGATCCCGCCCGGCACCACGCCGACGAGCGCGAAGAACACCGCGAGCTTCGCGAGCAGCCGTGTGCCGAACTTGCCCTTCCTCAGGCGCACGACGATCATCCCGATCAGCCCGAGCACCACGAGCAGGAACACGAGCGCGACGACGATGTTCGTCGCGTACAGCCACGAGTAGTAGCGATCGAAGAATTCGGTGTTCGCGCTCGCGGCCGCCAGCAGCACGAGCAGCAGCAGCGCGGTCAGCGCGACGGTCGAGACGATCACGCGGACGAGGAGGCTCTTCCCGCTGGCCGCGCGGCGTACTTTATTTAGCACGTTCGGTCACCGTGAAGTTGAAGCGCTTCCAGTCCGACCCGAGCGTCCAGTCGCGATTGTTTACCGCGTCGACCTGGAACGGCTTCGGCATCAGCGCCGTATCGAGCTGCATCCGCACCGACGCCGTGTAGGTTTCGCCGGCACGCACCTGGTTACGGTCGATCACGTGCCACGACGTGATGTGCCGTACCACCGCGAGCGCATCCTTCAGCGACGGGAAGCCGAGCTGCAGGCCGCCCGTCGACACGCGGTACTCGCGCGTGAGCGGCTGGAACGACAGGCGGATCGTCTGCGTGACCGCTACCGGCTGCTCGTCGAACCAGTACCAGCGCGCGCGGCTCAGCTCGAAGTCGGTCGTGAAGTAAAGCGGGATGCCCTTGTTGACGGCATCCTCGAGGTTCGGATTCAGCTCGAAGTCGAACCGTGCGTCGAGGCTCCAGCCGCTTCCGTCGGACTGGAGCGACGCGCGTTGCACGGCGATCGATTCGGCATGCGCCGGCCGCACGACGGCCAGGCACAGCGTCAACGCGACCAGCAAGACGGCCGCGAGCCGAAAGGGAAAAAGGTGTTTGATCGTCACCGTTTCTGAAACCGCGCGTAGAAAAATCCGTCGTGATCGGTGTTCTGGTCGAGTGCGCCGGCGGCCGCCCGTCCCTGCACGCCGCCCGGCAGCAGTTGGCCGGGGGCGTCCAATCGTACCGCATCTTCACAGGCCGCTTCAAACCAGCGGGCCTGCCCTTCGCCTTCTTCGGGGAAGATCGAACAGGTCACGTAAAGCAGTTCGCCGCCCGGCTTCACGAGCGGCCACAGCGCCGACAGGATGCGACGCTGCTCCGCGACCAGCGCCGGGATGTCGGCCTCGCGGCGCAGCCAGCGGATGTCGGGGTGCCGCCGCACGATGCCGGACGCCGAGCACGGCACGTCGGCCAGGATGCGATCGAACGGACGCCCGTCGTACCACGCGTCCGGCGCGCCCGCGTCGCCGACGCACACGTTCGCCGCGAGCGACAGGCGCACGAGATTCTCGCCGATGCGCGCCGCGCGCGTCGCGTCGCTTTCGAGCGCCACGACTTCCGCGTCGGCGAGTTCGAGAATATGGCCGGTCTTGCCGCCGGGCGCCGCGCACGCGTCGAGCACGCGCATGCCGTCGCGCGCGCCGAGCCATTCGGCCGCGAGCTGCGCGCCGGCGTCCTGCACCGACACCACGCCGTCGGCGAAGCCCGGAATGCGGTCGACCGGCAGCGCCGACGCGAGCCGCACCGCATGCCGGCCGATCGCGACCGCTTCGATTCCGCTCGCACGCAGCGTGTCGAGATACGCATCGACGTTCGCGCGACGCGCGTTCACGCGCAGCGTCAGCGGCCCCTGGCGCTCGCCGGCCGCGAGGATCGCCTGCCACGCGTCGGGCCATGCGCGCTTCACCGCATCGACCCACCACGCACGGTAGTTCCAGCACGCAACCGGATCGTCCTGCATCGCCGCGACGAGTGCGTCGCGCTCGCGCAGGAAACGGCGCAGCACCGCGTTGACCATCCCCTTCGCGAACGCGAATTCGCGCCGCGCACCGATGACGGTGACGGCCTGGTCGACCACCGTGAACGCCGGGTACGCAGCTTCGTCAGGCGGGTCGAGCAGCAGCGCGAACGCGCCGGCGAGCACCGCGTGCACGTGCGCGGGCGGCGCCTTGCTGACGAACTTGCCGATCAGCCAGTCCGCGCTGCCGAGGCGACGCATCGTCCGGTAGGCGACGTCCTGCGTCGCGCCGCGTGCGAGCGCCTGCGCGCCGGACGGCATCTGCGCGAATACCGTCGACAGTGCCGCCGGCAACGCGGTGCCGCGTCGCACCGCATCGACCGCCTGCGCGGCCGCGTCGAGCGCGAAGCCGAGCGAATCGGGCGCCAGGTGCAGCGCAGCCAGGCGCGCCGGGCGGCCGGAAGAAGTCGGAGCGGAAGAACGGGGTCGTGTCATCGGTACGGAATCGGCAAGCAGGCGCGGCAAACAAATGCGGCAAACGGCGGGATCGCAGTCGCCGGATGGCCCGGCGATCCCAAACCGCGCATTGTAGCGTGCGACCATGCTGCCCCTTTGGCCCCTTTACGGCGAGCGCAAATGAAACACCCCGCAGCACGGCGCATGCGGGGTGGCAAGGGGGCCTCCGCGCGACATCAGCCGCGCGGTACACCGGAGGTCAATCGAAGCGGCCGGTGCGCGCCATCTCCATCAGGCGCGCGATGCGTTCCTCGGTGGCCGGGTGCGTCGAGAACAGGTTCTGCAGGCCGCCGCCGTGCAGCGGGTTCATGATCATCATCTGCGCGGTGGCCGGATGGGCCTCGGCCGCCTGGAACGGAATGCCCGCCGCATAGCGATGAATCTTGTCGAGCGCGGTGGCGAGCGACTGCGGATCGCCGGAAATCTGCGCGCCGCCGCGGTCGGCCTCGAACTCGCGGGCCCGCGAAATCGCCATCTGGATCAAGGCGCCCGCGATCGGCGCGAGCAGCGCGACCGCGATACCCGCGATCGGATTGGCCGGCCGGCCGTTCTCGTCGCGCCCGCCGAAGAACATCGCGAAGTTCGCGAGTGCCGAGATCGCACCCGCCATCGTCGCGGTGATCGTCGAGATCAGGATGTCGCGGTGCTTCACGTGCGCGAGCTCGTGCGCCATCACACCGCGCATCTCGCGCTCCGACAACACGCGCAGGATACCCGTCGTCGCGGCGACCGCCGCGTGCTCGGGGTTGCGGCCCGTCGCGAACGCGTTCGGCGCATCCTCGTTGATCAGGTAGACGCGCGGCATCGGCAGGTTCGCGCGCGTGGCCAGCTCGCGCACCATCCGGTAGAACTGCGGCGCCGTGTTCTCGTCGACTTCCTGCGCGTTGTACATGCGCAGCACCATCTTGTCCGAGAACCAGTACGAGAAGAAATTCATGCCGAGCGCGAACAGCAGCGCGATCGTCATGCCGCGCGAGCCGCCGATCATCCCGCCGATCACGATGAACAGGGCCGTGATCGCGGCCATCAGCATCGCCGTTTTGACCCAATTGAACATACCCACTCCTTATCCGTCAGGGGACCGCCGCGCATCACAGGGCGCGGCGGAAAATTGTAAGCGATTTGTTAGATAAGGTCTTGCCGGAAAAATTCAATCTCAGCGTTGCGACGTTGCAAGACGAAGTCCGAGGCCGACGAACGCGCTGCCGACCGTGCGGTCGAGCCACTTCTTGACGCCCGGCTTGCCGGAAAAGCGCTGTGTGACGCTGCCCGCCACCCACGCGACCAGGCTCGTCCAGACCGTGCTCATCGCGACGAACACCGCGCCGAGGGTCAGGAACGCCCATGCCTTGTGCGGACTGTCGGCCGAGACGAACTGCGGGAAGAACGACACGAAGAACAGCACGACCTTCGGATTCAGCACGTTGGTCCAGAAGCCCTGCATGAACAGCTGGCGCAGCGGCTTGGCGGCCGCGGCCTGCGCGGCTGCGGCGCCCGACGGCGCGGCGGCCTGCTTCGCGATGATCATCCGCACGCCGAGATAGATCAGGTAGGCGGCGCCGACCAGCTTGATCACCGTGAACGCGGTGGCCGACGCGGCCAGCAGCGCGGTCAGGCCGAACGCGCAGGCGAGCGCGTGAACGCAGCAGCCGGCCGAAATGCCGAACGCCGACATCAGCCCCGCGCCGCGCCCCTGCGCAACGCTGCGGCCGACGATGTAGGCCGTATCAGGGCCGGGCGTGACGTTCAGCAGGAAAACCGCGAACACGAAGAAGCCGAAATGGGTGATGCCGAACATGAAAACCTCGAAACCGGAGAGCGCAGGGAAATTCTACGCGCGCCTGCCGCACCGCGCGACTCGGCCGTCCGGCCAGTTGCGCCGGGCCGGCAGACCGGGTCGAATGGCACTCAGGCCGTGTCAGTCGACGTCGGGCAGCGCGAACCGCTGGCCCGCGGCGAGCGGCGAACCGGCGAGGAATTCGCGCGCGGGCAGCCGCTTGCCGCCCGGCTTCTGCAGCTGAGTGACGCGCAGCGCGCCGCTGCCGCATGCGACCACCACGCCTTCCGGCGCGGCTTCGACGATCGTGCCGGGCGCCGCGTTGGCCATCGTGCTGCGCGCCGCCACGGGCTCGGCCGCCCACAGCTTGATGGCCGCGCCGTCGAGCGTCGCGACGCCGCCCGGGAACGGATCGAATGCACGCACCTGGCGCGCGAGTACGTCGGCCGGCTTGCGCCAGTCGAGCGCCGCTTCGTGCTTGCCGATCTTTTCCGCGTAGGTCACGCCGTCGGCGGGCTGCGGCGTCGCCGGCAGCGTGCCGTCACGCTCGAGCCGCACGAGCGCGTCGACGATCAGCCGCGCGCCGTCGGCGGCGAGGCGGTCGTGCAGCGTCGCGGTCGTATCGTCGGGCGCGATCGCGATGCGCGCCTCCTCGATCATCGCGCCGGTGTCGAGGCCGACGTCCATCTGCATCAGCGTGACGCCCGTCTCGGCGTCGCCGGCCTCGATCGCCCGATGGATCGGCGCGGCGCCGCGCCAGCGCGGCAGCAGCGACGCGTGGATGTTGATGCAGCCCGCGCGCGGGATGTCGAGCACCTCCTGCGGCAGCAGCAGGCCGTACGCGGCCACCACCATCACGTCGTGCGGCGTCGTGCGCAGCAGTTCGATCGCGTCGGCCGCCTCCGCCGGGTACTTGCCGGCGCGACGCAGCGACGGCGGTTGCGCGACGGTCATCCCGTGCTCGACGGCGTAGCGCTTCACGGCACTGGCCTGGAGTTTCATCCCGCGGCCGGCCGGGCGATCGGGCTGGGTAAGCACGAGCGGCACCGGGAAACCGGCCTCGTGGATCGCGGCAAGGGCAGCCGCGGCGAATTCCGGCGTGCCGGCAAAAATCACGCGCAACGTATGGGTCATGACAGCGTTCGGGGTCGGGCTGGGTGCACGCGCATCACATCGCGCGTTCGAGTTTCTTCATCTTCGTCTTGATGCGCGTCTGCTTGAGCGGCGACAGGTATTCGACGAACACGCGGCCCATCAGGTGATCCATCTCGTGCTGGACGCACACGGCGAGCAGACCCTCGCAGTCGAGCTCGAACGTCTCGCCCTGCTCGTTGAGCGCACGCACGCGCACGTGGTCGGGGCGCTCGACTTCGTCGTAGATGCCGGGCACCGACAGGCAGCCTTCTTCATAAGTCTGCTTCGCGTCGCTCGACCACACGATTTCCGGGTTGATGAACGCGCGCAGCTCGTTCTTCTCCTCGGAGACGTCGATCACGATTACGCGCTCGTGCACGTCGACCTGCGTGGCCGCCAAGCCGATGCCGGGCGCCGCGTACATAGTTTCGGCCATGTCGGCGACGAGCTTGCGGATCCGGTCGTCGACCTTGTCGACGGGCTTCGCGACCTTGTGCAGCCGCTTGTCGGGGTAATGAAGAATATTGAGCAAAGCCATGGTGTTCGGTATTCGGTGGAGCGGCGTGCCGCATCGGCCATCCGGCCGGCTGGCGCCGCCGCCGGGATGCAATGAAGATGAGGCGGATGCGTGGCATATCAATGCCGCGGATCGCGCCTCCTGCAATCGGCCGGGCGCCTGCGCGCACGGCCCTGTCGAGTATTTCGGATGATGAAAATTTTATCATGGCGCCACGCGCTTCGCTGGCCGCCGCATTCGAGGGCCGCCTCATGTCGCCGCAAGCGCTGACGCCCGCCGCGCTGCGCGCATGGCTGCAGTTCGCGCATGCGCCCGGCCTCTCGCCTGCCGTGCTGCAACTGCTGCTCGCGGCATTCGGCTCGCCGGAGGCGTTGCTGCGCGCGTCCGACGAGGCGATCGCCACCGTGAGCAGCCCCGCCGCCGCGCAGGCCGTGCGCATGAGCGAGCGCGACGATCTCGATACGCGCACCGCCGCCGCGCTTGCGTGGCTCGACGGGCCGGGCAACGTGCTCGTCACGCTGAGCGATCCGGCCTACCCGCCGCGGCTGCGCGACCTGCACGATCCGCCGCCGCTGCTATATGTAAAGGGAGGGCTCGAGCTGCTGCACGCACGCGGCCTCGCCGTGGTCGGCAGTCGCCATGCGACGCCGCAAGGGCTCGCCGACGCCACGCAGTTCGCCCGCACGTTGTCCGACGCGGGCCTCACGATCGTCTCCGGCCTGGCGCTCGGGATCGACGGCGCCGCGCACAGTGGCGGGCTCGACGGCCGGTCGGGCACCGTCGCGGTGATCGCGACGGGCGCCGATCTCGTCTATCCGGCGAGGCATCGCGCGCTCGCCCACGAGATCGCCGCACGCGGCGCGATCGTGTCGGAATGGCCGCTCGGCACGCCGGCCCGCGCCGCGCATTTCCCGCAGCGCAACCGGCTGATCGCCGCGCTCGCGATCGGCGCGCTCGTCGTCGAGGCCGCCCCGCGCTCGGGCTCGCTGATCACCGCGCGGCTCGCGAACGAATTGGGGCGCGACGTGTTCGCGATACCCGGTTCGATCCACGCCCCGCTCGCGCAGGGCTGCCACGCGCTGATCCGCGACGGCGCGAAGCTCACCGCGGCGCCGCTCGACGTGCTCGAGGAATACGGGCTGGACGAACCGGCGGCGCGCGCAACGAGCGGCGCAATGCGAGCCGGCAATCAGGGCTCGAACACCGACGCGCTCCGCGAACCTGAAACTGCCGGCATCGCGCAAGCGAATCCCACGGCGGCGACCACCACACCGGCCTCAATCGAAGCCGCTCCACCAGGCAATCCGTCGGAACGAGCGGTGCTCGCCGCCCTGGGATACGGCCCCGTGACATACGAATGGCTGGCCGAACACAGTGGCCTGTCCGACGACGTGCTGCATGGCGCGCTGCTCGCGCTGGAACTGGCCGGCCGCGTCGCGAGCGTCGCCGGCGGCCGCTTCGCGCGGCTTGACGCAGCGCCCACCCCCTCCACGCGGGGCGTGCTACATTCCCCGGCATAGGGGCGGCCCGGCCGCCGACGCTACCCAAGGAATGCCATGCCCGCGCTGAATCTCGACACCGATGCCGATCGGATCGCCGAGCGCCTCGCCGATCCCGGCACGTTGCTGGTCGCCTGCCTGTGCGCCGAGTGGTGCGGCACGTGCCGCGACTACCGCACCGCCTTCGACCAGCTCGCCGACGCGCATCCGGACGCCTGCTTCGCCTGGATCGACATCGAAACCCATGCCGACCGGCTCGACGATCTCGACGTCGAGAACTTCCCGACCATCCTGATCGAGGATGCCCACACCGCGCGCTTCTTCGGCACGGTGCTGCCGCACGCGGCGATCGTCGAGCGCATGCTGTCCGACCTGAGCGCGGTGCCAGGTGCGCCGCACGCACCGAAATTGCGCGACGTCCTGAACGTCGAAGCCTGAATCCGCGGCCGGCCCGGCGGTTTTGCGCCCGTTTGCGCGCGCCGCCGCGTCGGACGCTTGCCGCCGTTGCGGCCCCCCTCTATGATGAGCCGCTTTTTATACGCCGAGCCGCCGTCGCTGCGGCGTGTGCTATAAAGCGGTCGTAAAAGGGACCCACAACCGGCGAACCCGGTCTACCAACACACACCTGTCATGTCCAAAGCACTGATCATTGCGGAAAAGCCTTCTGTCGCGAACGACATCGCACGCGCTTTGGGCGGCTTTACCAAGCATGACGAGTATTACGAGAGCGACGATTTCGTCCTTTCGTCCGCTGTCGGCCACCTGCTGGAAATCGCCGCCCCGGAAGAGTACGAGGTCAAGCGCGGGAAATGGAGCTTCGCGCATCTTCCCGTCATTCCGCCGCATTTCGACCTGAACCCGATCGCAAAAAGCGAGTCACGCCTCAAGGTGCTCACGAAGCTGATGAAGCGCAAGGACGTCGACCGCCTGATCAACGCATGTGACGCGGGGCGCGAAGGCGAGCTGATTTTCCGCCTGATCGCGCAGCACGCGAAGGCCAAGCAGCCGGTCCAGCGCCTGTGGCTGCAATCGATGACGCCGCAGGCGATCCGCGACGGTTTCGCGAACCTGCGCAGCGACTCCGACATGCAGCCGCTCGCCGACGCCGCACGCTGCCGCTCGGAAGCCGACTGGCTCGTCGGGATCAACGGCACCCGCGCGATGACGGCGTTCAACAGCAAGGGCGGCGGCTTCTTCCTGACCACCGTCGGTCGCGTTCAGACGCCAACGTTGTCGATCGTCGTCGAACGCGAAGAGAAAATCCGCCGCTTCATCCCGCGCGACTACTGGGAAGTGAAAGCCGAATTCGCGTGCGCGGGCGGCTTCTACGAAGGCAAGTGGTTCGACCCGAAATTCAAGCGCGACGAATTCGATCCGGAAAAGCGCGACTCCCGCCTGTGGAGCCTGCCGGCCGCCGAAACGATCGTCGCCGCCTGCCGCGACCAGGTCGGCACGGTGTCCGAGGAATCGAAGCCGTCGACGCAGCTGTCGCCGCTGCTGTTCGACCTGACGAGCCTGCAGCGCGAGGCGAACAGCCGCTTCGGCTTCTCCGCGAAGAACACGCTCGGCCTCGCCCAGGCGCTGTATGAAAAGCACAAGGTGCTGACCTACCCGCGTACCGACGCGCGCGCGCTGCCGGAAGACTACCTGTCGACGGTCCAGTCCACGCTCGAGATGCTCAAGGAGAGCCACAACTACCTGCCGCATGCCAAGCAGGTGCTCGACAAGGGCTGGGTGAAGCCGAACAAGCGGATCTTCGACAACTCGAAGATCAGCGATCACTTTGCCATCATCCCGACGCTGCAGGCGCCGAAGTCGCTGTCCGAGCCGGAGCAGAAGCTGTACGACATGGTCGTGAAGCGCTTCCTCGCGGTGTTCTTCCCGGCCGCCGAATTCCGCGTGACGACGCGCATCACCGAAGTCGCCGGGCATCACTTCAAGACCGAAGGCAAGGTGCTCGTCGAACCGGGCTGGCTGCAGGTGTACGGCCGCGACGCCGAAGGCGCGGACGCGAACCTCGTGCCGGTGCAGAAGGACGAGAAGGTGAAAACGGACGAAATCGCCGCCGTCGCGCTCGTGACCAAGCCGCCCGCACGCTACTCGGAAGCGACGCTGCTGTCCGCGATGGAAGGCGCCGGCAAGCTGGTCGAGGACGACGAGTTGCGCGAGGCGATGGCCGCGAAAGGTCTCGGCACGCCGGCGACGCGCGCGGCGATCATCGAAGGCCTGCTCGGCGAGAAGTACCTGCTGCGCGAGGGCCGCGAACTGATCCCGACCGCAAAGGCATTCCAGCTGATGACGCTGCTGCGCGGCCTCGGCGTGAAGGAACTCACCGCGCCCGAGCTCACCGGCGAATGGGAATACAAGCTGTCGCAGATGGAGCGCGGCAATCTCGGCCGCGACGCGTTCATGCAGGAAATCGCCCGCATGACGCAGCAGATCGTCAAGCGCGCGAAGGAATACGATTCCGACACGATCCCCGGCGACTACGCAACGCTCGAGACGCCGTGCCCGAACTGCGGCGGCCAGGTGAAGGAAAACTACCGCCGCTTCGCGTGCACGAAGTGCGACTTCTCGATCTCGAAGATCCCGGGCAGCCGGCAGTTCGAGATTCCGGAAGTCGAGGAGCTGCTGCAGAAGAAGGAAATCGGGCCGCTGTCCGGGTTCCGCAGCAAGATGGGGCGCCCGTTCTCGGCGATCCTCAAGCTGTCCTTCGACGACGAGACGAAGAACTACAAGCTCGAGTTCGATTTCGGCCAGGACCAGGGCGGCGAGGAAGGCGAAGCGCCCGACTTCTCCGCGCAGGAACCGGTCGGCGCGTGCCCGAAGTGCAAGGGCCGCGTGTTCGAGCACGGGATGAGCTACGTGTGCGAGCACTCGGTCGCGAACCCGAAGACCTGCGACTTCCGCTCGGGCAAGGTGATCCTGCAACAGGAAATCACGCGCGAGCAGATGGGCAAGCTGCTGGCCGACGGCCGCACGGATCTGCTGCCGAACTTCAAGTCGTCGCGCACCGGCCGCAACTTCAAGGCGTTCCTCGTGAAGCAGCCGGACGGCAAGATCGGTTTCGAGTTCGAGAAGAAGGAGCCGAAAGCCGCCGCCGCGAAGAAGACGGCCAAATCGGCGACGAAGGACGCCGAAACCGTGACGGAAGGCGCCGAGGAGAAACCGGCCCCGGCCCGCAAGACAGCCGCCCGCAAAACCACGGCGCGCAAGACGGGTTCGTGACGGCCCGGCCGCCGGGCGCCGCCTGCGGCGCGTCCGGCGCCGGCCCGCAGCCATAAAAAAACGCGGATCGAACGATCCGCGTTTTTTTGTGCCGGCTGGGGCGCTGCCGGGCCTGGGCCGCCGAGCCGTTACAGCGGCGACGGCACCGCCACGCGCGTGCGCGGCGAACGCGCCAGACGCGGCTGCAGGTTCGGATCGGTCGATTCGGGCTGCTCGGCACGCATCTCGACGCCGATCGGCGGCAGCGTCGCGCCCTGCGCGGCCCACTGTTCGCCCATCATCGCGTCGGTCGAATGGCTGAAATGCTCGACGAGATGGTCGATGAACGTGCGCACCTTCGCCGGCAGATGGCGCCGGCTCGGGTAGGCGATGTTGATCTCGACCTGCGGCAGCCGGAAATCCGGCAGCAGCCGCACGAGCGCGCCGCGCGCGATGTCGCTGCCGATCAGGTAGCTCGGCAGAATCGCGACCCCCATCCCGAGCAACGCGAACTGGCGCAGCATCGCGGTGTTGTTCGCGACGATCACGTTGGTCGGGCGCACGCGCACTTCGCCGTCCGGCCCCGTGAACACGCGCTCGTCGCCCCAGTATTCGGTCGGCAGGCTCAGCGCCGGATGCTCGGCGAGCTGTTCCGGATGCGTCGGCACGCCGTGCTTCTCCAGATAGCTCGGCGTCGCGCACACGGTCATGCAGCCGGTGGTCAGGCGCCGCGTGACGATGCTCGCGCTGCGCATCTGGCGCGTGACGACGATGCCGACGTCGAAGCCTTCCTCGACGAGATCGACCTGCCGGTCGACCAGCGTGAGATCCGGCACCACCTTCGGGAAATTCTCCGTGTACGACTGCAGCACGGGCGCGAGGTTGTGCAGGCCGAACACGACCGGCGCAACGATGCGCAGCGTGCCGACCGGCTCGTGATTGCGTGCGACGACCATCTGCTCGACATCCTCGAGCTCGTCGAGGATCTGGCGGGCACGCTCCAGATAGACCTGACCCGACTCCGTCAGGGAGAGGCTGCGCGTGGTGCGGTTAAGCAAACGCGTGCCGAGCCGGCCTTCCAGATCGGCGACGTGGCGCGTCGCGACCGCGTTGGAGATATCCATTGCGCTCGCGGCCCGCGCGAAACTGCCGAGATCTGCAACCTTGACGAACACGCGCATCGACTGCAAATGATCCATAAACGACTCCTGCCGCTGTTACAACTTCAAAAAGATGAAGCAAATGCGTAATTCTCCTACGACAGCGGAAATGATGCAGAGTTGCTCAACAAGGGGCCGGTTGACGATAAAAATAGTCAAAAATCCTCGCCTTCCGCGGATAGTTGATCCAATTATTCTGCTTGGAGCAACAATTGGGTGAACCTCGTCGAGGAAGTGGCCGAATCAGGAAGGACCTATTTGATGCGACACAACAGCGCACCCCGTCGCACGGCGCAGGAGCGGCGCCGGGTGTGGCCGGCGCCGATTGCGGCGGAGCGTAACAACCTGTTAAAAAGACACCACGAAGGCGGCCGACGTTGCATCATGTCGGCCCCGGCCGGGCGGGACGGGCGCGCAACGTGCGCCACCGCCACGGCCGCTTTCAACGCGCGACACCCCGTTCACCATGAAAATTGCCATCCTCGACGACTACCAGGACGCCGTCCGCAAGCTGAACTGCTTCGAGATGCTCGCCGGCCACGACGTAAAGGTCTTCAACAATACGGTGCGCGGCCTGGGACAGCTCGCCAGCCGTCTGGCGGAAGTCGAGGCGCTCGTGCTGATTCGTGAACGGACCCCGATTACCTCGCAGCTGCTGTCGAAGCTGCCGAACCTGCGCATGATCAGCCAGACCGGCCGCGTGTCGAGCCACATCGATCTCGACGCGTGTACCGACCGCGGCATCGCGGTGCTCGAAGGCACCGGTTCGCCGGTCGCGCCGGCCGAGCTGACCTGGGCGCTCGTGATGGCCGCCCAGCGCCGCATTCCGCAATACGTCGCGAACCTGAAGCAAGGCGCGTGGCAGCAGTCGGGCCTGAAGACGTCGGCGCTGCCGCCGAACTTCGGCCTCGGCCAGGTGCTGCGCGGCCAGACGCTCGGCATCTGGGGCTACGGGAAGATCGGCCGGCTCGTCGCCGGTTACGGCAAGGCGTTCGGGATGAACGTGCTGGTGTGGGGCCGCGAGCATTCGCTCGAAGCCGCACGCGCCGACGGCTACGCGGCCGCCGACAGCCGCGAAGCGCTGTTCGAGCAGAGCGACGTGCTGTCGCTGCACCTGCGCCTGCATGACGACACGCGCGGCATCGTGAAGCAGGAAGACCTGATGCGGATGAAGCCGACGTCGCTGCTCGTCAACACGAGCCGCGCCGAGCTGCTCGAGGAAAACGCGCTCGTCAACGCGCTGTCGCACAACCGTCCGGGGATGGTCGCGATCGACGTGTTCGAAAGCGAGCCGATCCTGCAGGGCTACAGCCTGCTGCGGATGGAAAACGTGATCTGCACGCCGCACATCGGCTACGTCGAACGCGAAAGCTACGAACTGTATTTCAGCGCCGCATTCCGCAACATTCTCGCGTTCGACGACGGCGACATGTCGAGCGTCGCCAACCCGGAAGCGCTGACGCCGATCCGCAAGCGCTGATCGCACGGGCCGCGCGCGCCGCGCGGCCCCACCGTTTCATTCCCCGCTCGTCAGGCGGCCACGCGGCCGCCCGTCATCGCGCCGACGCGCGCGAGGAAGTGCTCGCCGTCGCGCCGTCCGAGATCGTACGCATGCCGCATCTGCGACGGGCTCGTGTAGTCCCAGCTCGAAATCGGTACCTTGCTCGACGGCTGCACATACAACCGCCGCTGGTCGCCATGCGCGACCGTGAACATCTGCGGACGCGGATACAGCCGGGTGACGAGCACCAGCACGTCGCCCGGCGACGGATCGAGCGCATCGACCGGCACGTTGTCGACCATCCCGCCGTCGAGCACCGGCCGGCCGCCACGCCGCAGCACCGGCGTGAACGGCGGCGTGCAGGACGACTGCAGGATCAGGTCGGCGAGCTCGTCGACTTGCGTGCAGGCCTGCGCCCGCACGAATTCGGGCCGGAAACCGAGCGTGCGCCCGAGCGTCGGGTGCAGCGTCTTGCGCACGTACTTCTCGATGTTGTATGCGACGAGGCCGGCCGCGACGGCGCTGCGCGCGCCGAGCCAGCGCGGCACGTGCGACACGCCGATGCGGATCTCCGGCGCCGTGGCGAGCTTCGCGAACGGCTCGCCGTAAATGTCGAGCAGCGCCTGACGATAGATCCGGTAATGCGGAAACACGGGCTCGCGCCCGAACAGGTTGCCCCAGTACGCATTCTTCCGGTTGTGGCGCAGCGCTTCTTCGTAATAGCGCATCACCCACGCGGCGTCGCGTGTATACAGCATGCAGGCGGTGGCCGCGCCGGCCGAGATGCCGGTGATCACGCGCGGGCGCAGGTCAAGGGCCCGCCGCGCGACGTCCCAGAAGCCGGCCTGCCACCAGCAGCGATTGCCGCCGCCCGCGAATACGATCTGGTCGAACATCGCGCCGCTCAGCTGACGAGCGCGTAGGTCGACGTCGCGTGAACGGCCATCTTGCCGTCCTCGTCGAACAGCTCGACTTCGCCGAACACGAGGTTGCGGCCCATCCGCAGCACGCGCGCGGTGACGAGCACGTCGCCCTTGCGCACGGGACGCATGAAGTTCGTGTTCAGCGACACCGTCGTCATCGGCCGGAATTCGCCGAGCGCCGACGAGATCGCGACCACCATCGCGGTGTCGGCGGCCGCCGTGAACACCTGGCCGCAGATGATGCCGCCCGAATGGCGGAACTCGCCGGAAAACGGCAGGCGCAGCGTGACGCTGTCATCGCCGATCGACACGGGGACCAGACCCAGCGAGCGGACCCACGGGGCCAGCAGGCGATCCAGCAATTCGCGGACTGCGTTTTCGTCCATCTTCGGATGTCCAGAAAACGTTGCGCGACCGCCGCGCAACGCGTGTGGCGTCATCATACCGGGAGCGCGCAAACTGCGATCGCTCGTTACCGCGCTGACAGCCGCGGTTGTCTTGACGAAATATTTTCAGGAAATTTGCACAAAGGGCTTGCCATGTCCTGAAAACCCCGGCATAATCTTTCTTCTGTTGGGGGCGTTAGCTCAGTTGGTAGAGCAGCGGACTCTTAATCCGTAGGTCGAGTGTTCGAGTCACTCACGCCCCACCAGGAATTCCAAAGGCCGGTCAGCGAAAGCTGACCGGCCTTTTCCGTTTTGGCCGCCGCATTCGTCGCGGCGCGCGCCTTTGGCGCCGATACGCGAGCGCACGCCCGTTGCACATCGTTTCCGCTAGAATCCTCCGACAAATATCACACGACCGGCGCAGGGTTCGTCGTTTGCCCGCCGGCACTGAGAGAACATGGGACGTCAGACATGGAAGCATGTGAACGAGACGCGACCATTCAGAGGGCATGGTTGCGCCGATATCGGCCCGTCCGTCGCGATGGGCCGTGCATCCGGACACACCCGACTCCGCACGGCGCACGAACCGGATCGCGTCATGCCCGGTAAGGACGCGCTGCTCGCACTGATGATCGGCGTCGTCCTGTTCGTGCTGGCCGGCGTGCTCGCCATCACGGCCGGCCGGGAACCGGGCAATCTGGTCCGCGCGCCGGGCACGGTCGTGCGCATCGTCCAGGACAGCGACGCGATGCATGCGTACCGGCCGATCGTCGCGTACCTCGCGAACGACGGCCAGCGCCGCGAAGTCGCCGGCAATACCGCGTCGACGGTCCCCGCCTACGACATCGGCGAGAACGTCGACGTCCTGCTCGACCCCGCGCACCCCGAGCGCCCCGCGCTGATCGACGATTTCACGCAACGCTGGTTTCCGGCGGCCGTGCCGGCGCTGCTCGCCGTCGCGTCGTTCGCGATCGGCGGCCTGCTGATTGCCCGCGAGCGTCGCCACCGGCAATCGGACCCGGCGCCGCGCCGCGTCGTGCACACGCCGGCACGGCGTCGCTGGGATGTCGCGATCGTGCTGATTCCGATCGCGATCGGCACGGGCTTCCTCGCCGGCGCCGGCGCGGCCGGCCTGCGTCAGTGGCAGATCGTCCATCACTATGCGCGCTCGACCGGCCATGTGGTCGAGATCGCGAAAAACGGGCGGTCGTCGCGGTCGCGCACGTCGCTGTATTCGGCCGTCGTCGCGTTCACGACCGACAGCGGGCGGCTGATCACGTTCGCGCAGGGCTCGGCGTCGTCGCACCCCGGGCTGCACGAAGGCGACGCGGTCAACGTGCTGTACGACCCCGTCACGCCCGAGCGTGCGCTCGTCGACCGCTTCTGGGATCGCTGGGGCCTGACGGCCATCCTGTTCGCGATCGGTGCGCCGTTCCTGGCGGCCGGGCTGTTCGTCGCCGCGACGCTATGGCCCGACCATCGGCCGCACAGCACTGCTCAATGACGCACGCGCGGCGCGGCCACCGCCGCAGCGCGCGTGTCACCGCTCCCTGAACGCCTCCACCTTCGCGCGGTTCCCGCACGTGCGCATGTCGCACCACCGTCGCCCGACGCCGCGGCCGCGATCGACGAAGAACCACGTACACCGGCCGCACTGCCGCACCCGCGCGAAATCGTCGCTGCGCATCAGATCCTCGAAACCGAGCGCGATCGCATCGACCCAGCGCGACGCGGCCCGCGCATCGGGCCGCCACGCGAAGCGGCCGCCGACCGCATCGAATGCGCTGCGCCCGATCGCATCGCGGATCGCCACCGCGAGCCGCTCCGCCGCGCGCGCGCCCGCGCTGCCGCCACCTTCAGCCGTCAGATGTGCGATCGCGACGTACGCGTCTTCGCGAAAGCGGCGCAGCGCCGCGAGTTCGTCGGGGCCGTCCTGCCGCGGATGACGTAGCAGCCGCGCCAGATCGTCCGGCGCCGGCAACCCCGCTTTCCCGGCCCACGCGCGCACGGCCGGCCAGTCGACGAGCTTGTCCTCGGCGCGCGTCTTGCCCGTGTCGGCCACCGTGTTGAGGAAGTCGAGCGCCGGATGGCCGCCGACGAAATCGGCCGCGCGCCATTCGTGCCGGGGTCGCACCGGGTCGGATCGAGTAACCATTTATTTTCACCTATTCGGTTTCACATTCGGAAATTCCGGCGTAACCTGTTAACAACCAAAACAGGTTAGCACGGAGAAGCCGATGCTCGAACTCCCGAACCGCTTCAATTTCGAAGGCCACCGGATTGCATGGGGCACGCTCGGCGAAGGGCCGCCGCTCGTGCTGGTGCACGGCACGCCGTTTTCGTCGCAGGTATGGCGCCGGATCGCGCCGTGGCTCGCGCGGCGCCATCGCGTGTATTTCTACGACCTGCTCGGCTACGGGCAGTCCGACATGCCGGACGCGGACGTGTCGCTGGGTCGCCAGAACGCGCTGTTCGGCGCGCTGCTGAATGAATGGAAACTCGCGCGGCCGCGCGTACTCGCGCACGACTACGGCGGCGCAACCGCACTGCGCGCGCACTTTCTCGACGGCATCGCATATGCGGATCTCACGCTGGTGAACCCGGTCGCGATCGCGCCGCAAGGCTCGCCGTTCGTCCGTCACGTCGCGCAGCACGAAGCCGCGTTCACCGGCCTGCCCGCGTACGCGCATCACGCGCTTCTGTCGGCCTATCTCGGCAATGCGGTCGCGCGCCCGCTGAGCGACGACGCGCTGTCGATCTACCGTGCACCGTGGCTCACGCCGGCCGGCCAGGCCGCGTTCTATCGGCAGATCGCGCAGATGCGCCAGCGCTACATCGAGGAAGCGGAGGCCCGCTACGCGCCGCCGGACTTTCCGGTGCGCATCGTGTGGGGCGAGGACGACGCGTGGATTCCGCTCGAGCAAGGGCAGGCGCTCGCCGATCGCATCGCGAACGGCCAGTTGATCCGGGTGCCGCACGCGGGCCATCTGGTTCAGGAAGATGCGCCCGAAGCGATCGTCGCCGCGGTGCTCGACGCGCACGCGCAACGCTGAGCGCGCCCCCATCGCGCCGCGTCGTCAGAACGCCGGCACGCCTTGCGCGAGCGTCGCGACGAACTTCGCGGTGCGCGGGTCGCGCGGCCGGCCGAACAGGTCGCGCGATGCGCCGGCTTCGACGATGCGGCCATCGGCGAGAAACACCGCATCGTGCGCGATCGACGCGGCGAGGCGCAGGTCATGCGTGGCCATCAGCATCGTCGTGCCTTCACGCGCGAGCTGGCGCAGCACCTCGACCACTTCGACGGACAGCTCCGGATCGAGCGCCGACGTCGGTTCGTCGCACAGCAGCACCTGCGGCGACGGCGCGAGCGCCCGCGCGATCGCCACGCGCTGCTGCTGGCCGCCCGACAGCGTGGCCGGCCATGCGTCGGCCTTGTCCGCGATGCCGACCTTGTCGAGCAGCGCGAGCGCGCGCTCCCGGGCCCGCTCGCGCGGCCAGCGCTGCACGGTCACGAGCCCCTCCATCACGTTCTGCACGACGCTCAGGTGCGGAAACAACTGGAAGTTCTGGAACACCATGCCGGTCTGCTTGCGCACCGCGAACACCGCGTCGCGCGACGGCCGGCGCGCCGGCACGAAGTCGATGCGTGCGTCACCGACGACCAGCGCACCCGCCTCCGGCACTTCGAGCAGGTTCACGCAGCGCAGCAGCGTGCTCTTGCCGCTGCCGGACGGCCCGATCAGCGCGGTCACGCTGCCCGGCTGCAACGCGAGGTCGATTCCGCTCAGCACGCGATGCGCGCCGAACGACTTGTCGATGCGTTCGAGGCGGATCATCGCAACTCCGCGTGGAACAGCGCGTGCCGGCCGAAGCGGGTTTCGAGGCGACGTTGCAGCGTGGACAGCACCGAGCTGAACAGCAGATAGATCAGCGCGGCTTCGGTATAGAGAATCAGCGGCTCGTAGGTCACGGCCGCGATGCGTTGCGCGGCCTGGAAGATCTCGGGCACCGTCAACACGGCCGCGAGCGACGTGTCCTTCACGAGCGAGATGAACGAGTTCGACAGCGCGGGCAGCGCGACGCGCGCGGCCTGCGGCAGGATCGCGCGGCGCAGCGCCTGCGCGCGCGTCATCGACATCGAGTACGCGGCCTCCCACTGCCCTTTCGGCATCGATTCGATCACGCCGCGAATCACTTCCGCGTTGTATGCGCCGACGTTCAGCGAGAAACCGATCACGGCGGCCGTCAGCGGATCGAGCACGATGCCGACGTTCGGCAATCCGTAGAAGATCACGAACAGTTGCACGAGCAGCGGCGAGCCGCGGAACAGCCAGATATAGAACCGCACGACGGCCTGCGCACAGCGCGGCCCGAACAGCCGCGTGAGCGCCGCGCCGAACGCAAGCAATAAACCGATCGCGAACGACGCGAGCGTGAGCGGAACCGTGAACACGAGCCCTGCAACGAGCAGGGGCCGCAGCGATTCCGCCATCAGGTGCAGCCAGGCCGGCATCGTTCAGCCTCGCGTCACGGCTGCGACACGTCGCGGCCGAAGTATTTCTGCGAGATCTTCGCGTAGGTGCCGTCCGCCTTGATGTCCGCGAGCGCCTTGTCGATCGCGGCCACCAGCGCCGGGCTGCCCTTGCGCAGCAGCACGCCGGACGCGTCGCCCGCGCCGGTCTGGTCGGTCGCCGCGATCTTCAGTTTCGCGTCGGGCTTGTGCTTGCGGAAATCGAGGTACGACAGCGAATCGTTGATCGTCGCATCGACGCGCCCCGACGTCAGCAGGTCGATCGATTCGTTGAAACCCTGCACCGGCACCACGTCGGCGCCGTGCGCGGCCGCGAGCTTGCCGAAATTGCTGGTCAGCGTGTTCGCGGATTTCTTGCCCTTCAGGTCGTCGAACGAGCGGATCGTCGTGTTGTCCGCGCGCACGATCAGCACCGCGTGCGACGTGATGTACGGCGTCGAGAAATCGTATTTCGCCTTGCGCGCATCGGTGATCGACACTTCGTTGACGACCGCGTCGTAGCGGTTCACGTCGAGGCCCGCGATCAGCCCGTCCCATTTGCCTTCGACGAACTGCGGCTTCACGCCGAGGCGCTGCGCGATCGCGGTCGCGATGTCGACGTCGAAGCCGGTCAGCTTGCCCGTCTCGTCGTGGTACGTGAACGGCGCGTAGGTGCCTTCGGTGCCGACGCGGAACACGCCGGCCGACTTGATCTGCGACAGGTCGTCGGCAGCCAGCGCACTGGTGGCCGCGGTGGCCTGCAGCAGCGCGACGACCAGGAGGGAGCGGAGGAATTTCATGGTGCGGACCCCGAATGATTGGAGAGAATCATCCCGCCGGCATGCGTGCGCCGTTCGAGAGGTCCGCGAATTCTACCGACGCGTCGAGGCGCGGCAAAAACGCAAATCGGCTAACGATATGAGCCGATCGAATAACGCCCGCACCGGCCGCCAGGCCAGCGCGGGATCTTACACACCGCTTACCAGGGCAGCGAATACGTCTTCGTATTCGTGAAGCTCTTCATCGCTTCCTGCACGCCCTCCTTGTAGCCGAGCCCCGAATCCTTCACGCCGCCGAACGGCGTCAGTTCGAGCCGATAGCCGGGCACCTCGCGCACGTTCACGCTGCCGACTTCCAGTTCGGTGATGAAGCGCGTGATGTGGTCGAAGCGGTTCGTGCACACCGACGACGACAGCGCGTAGTCGGTGCTGTTCGACATCCGGATCGCCTCGTCGATGTCGCGAAAGCGCATGATCGGCGACACCGGCCCGAAGGTTTCGTGCTTGACCAGCGGCGTGTCGGGCGTCACGCGATCGACGACGGTCGGCGAATACAACGCGCCGTCGCGCACGTTGCCGACCAGCAGCCGCGCGCCGCGCGCGATCGCGTCGTTGACTTGCTGCTCGCAGAACTTCGCCGCCGCTTCGTCGATCACCGTGCCCATGTCGACCGACGGATCGGACGGGTTGCCGTACGACCAGGCGCGCGTCTTCTCGACGACGAGCGCCGTGAAGCGATCGGCCACCGCCTCGTGCACGAGCATCCGCTTGATCGCCGTGCAGCGCTGCCCCGAATTCTTGTACGAGCCCGACACCGCGAGCGTGCTCGCTTCGTCGAGATCGGCATCTTCCATCACGATGATCGGATCGTTGCCGCCGAGTTCGAGCACCGCGCGCCGGTAGCCCATCCGCGCGGCGATCGACTTGCCGATCGACACGCCGCCGGTGAACGTGATCAGGTCGATCGCCGGGTTCGTGATCAGCTCGTCGGCGATTTCCTTCGGGTCGCCGGTGATCACCTGCAGCATCTGCGGCGGCAGGCCGGCTTCGTACAGGATGTCCGCGAACAGATAACACGACAGCGGCACCTTCTCCGACGGCTTCACGACGATCCGGTTGTTGGTCGCGACCGACGGCACGATCTTGTGCGCGACCTGGTTCATCGGGTGGTTGAACGGCGTGATCGCCGAAATCACGCCGAGCAGCGGATCGCGCTGCGTGTACACGCGGCGCTTCTTGCCGTGCGGCGTCAGATCGCACGAGAAGATCTGCCCGTCGTCCTTCAGCACTTCGCCGGCGCCGAACGTGAGCACGTCGGCCACGCGGCCGGCCTCGTAAGTCGAATCCTTGATGCACAAGCCGGCCTCGGCCGTGATCAGCGCCGCGATCTCCGCGGTGCGCGAGCGCACGATGTCGGCCGCGCGGCGCAGGATCGCCGCGCGATCGTGGCGCGTGAGCGTCGGCCGGTACGCACGCGCGACCGCGAATGCACGGCGCACGTCGTCGAGCGTCGCCTTCGGCACGGTGCCGACCAGCGCGCCGTCGTACGGGTTGCGCACGTCGATCACCGCGTCGCGGTGAATCCGTTCGCCGTCGATTCGCAGTGCTTCGCGACGAATCTCGCGGACGGCCGTCGATGCTGCAATGGCGTTCATGACTGTATCCTCCAAGGATGCGCGTGCATCACTGCAGATGGTTGAGCGCGATGTCGATGATGTCGAAGTTGCGCAGCCGCGCGCGACCGGTGACGTCGGTCGCGACCGGCTTGCTGAAGATCAGCGGCACGATCTGCTCGGAGATCCCGCCGTGCGAACGCAGCGGCACGTCGAGGCCCGACAGGTCGTGCTTGATGCGGCGCGTGCCGAGCACGACGTCCTGCTTCGAGATCACGATCAGGTCGCCCATCCGCGCGGGCGGCAACTCGAAGCGCGCGCAGCCTTCGGCGCCCGTCAGCACGACCTCGATGCCGTCGACCGCCGCGAGCCGCGCGCGCAGCGCGTCGGCATCGGCGGTGGCCGGCACGTAGACGGTCGCGAACGAGCCGAGCGCACCGTGGTGCACGACGTACGGATCGGTGATCGGCAGGATCACGCGCGCCGCATCGTGGCCGAGCCATTCGTCGAACAGCTCCTGCAGGTAGATCACGTTCGGCTCGCCGGTCGCGTCGTCGTGCTTCGCGTTCATCCCGTGATCGGCCGTGATCGCGACGATCGCGCCGAGTGCGTCGAGACGCTGCAGGTACGTGTCCATCATCGCGTAGAACGCGTTCGCGCCTTCGGTGCCGGGCGCGCACTTGTGCTGCACGTAATCGGTGGTCGACAGGTACATCAGGTCGATCGGGCGCGTCTCGAGCAGGCGCACGCCGGCCGCGAACACGAATTCCGACAGGTCCGCGCTGTACACGCTCGGCACCGGCTTGCCGACCAGCTCGAGCACGTTGTCGATGCCATTTTCCTCGACGCTCGCCTCGTCGGCCTTTTCCGACGAGAAGCAGATGCCCTTCAGCCCCTTGCCGAGCAGACGGCGCAGCTTGTCCTTCGCGGTGACGACCGCGACGCGCGCCCCTCGTTCGGCGAAGGTCGCGAGCACGGTGGGCGCGACCAGGTACTTCGGATCGTTCATCAGCACTTCGGCGCCGGTGTCGCGATCGTAGAAGTAGTTGCCGCTTATCCCGTGGATCGCCGGCGGCACGCCGGTGACGATCGACAGGTTGTTCGGGTTCGTGAAGCTCGGCACCACGCACTCGCCCTTGAGCGCGGTGCCCGGCTTCAGCAGCGTGCGCAGGAACGGCGCGACGCCGGCCTCGGCGGCTTCCTCCAGATATTCGTATGCGCAGCCATCGACGCACACGACCACCACGGGCCGGCTCATCCAGTTGTAGCGGCGGCCGTTCACTTCCACGGATACAGGCGTTTCAGTCATGACGTTCATTCCTTTCAGGTCGAAGGGTGTGAGCCGTCGGCGCCCGCGCCGCGCCGAAGGGAGGTGTTTTCCATGCTTGACATTAAAATTGATGATTTGTAGATTGTCAACAACATGCAGAGAACAGAAAGCAAAACAACGAAGCAGCAAGAGGGCTGGTCTCCACTCATCCGCCGTGTGCCGCGGCGCCACAGTCAAGGGGTCTGAAGATGAACGAAGTGCCGGTAAACAAGCGTTTGAACGCATGGGCGGCGGGCGCGGCCCGCGTCGCGCTGGCTGCCGCGGTGGCGCTCGGCGCCGCGCACGCGGCGTACGCGAAGACGTCGCTGCTGGTCTACACCGCGCTGGAAGACGAGGCGATGAAGCCCTACAAGGACGCGTTCGAGAAGGCGAACCCCGATATCGAGATCCGCTGGGTGCGCGACTCGACCGGCTCGGTCACCGCGAAGCTGCTCGCGGAGAAGAACAATCCGCGCGCGGACGTCGTGCTCGGCCTCGCCGCGTCGAGCCTCACGCTGCTCGACCTGCAGGGCATGCTGATGCCGTACACGCCGAAGGGCTTCGACCAGCTCACGCGCAAATACAGCGACGCGAACACGCCGCCGCACTGGGTCGGCATGGACGTGTGGGGCGCGACGATCTGCTACAACCGCGTCGCCGCGCAGGCGAAGAACATCCCGAAGCCGACGTCGTGGGAAGACCTGACGAAGCCCGTCTACAAGGGCGCGATCGTGATGCCGAGCCCCGTTTCGTCGGGCACCGGCTATCTCGACGTGACCGCTTGGCTGCAGACCTTCGGCGACGATCGCGGCTGGAAATTCATGGACGCGCTCGACAAGAACGTCGCGCAGTACGTGCACTCGGGCTCGAAGCCGTGCACGCTCGCCGGCACCGGCGAATTCCCGATCGGCATCTCGTTCGAGTTCCGCGGCCACGAACTGCAGGCGCAGGGCGCGCCGATCGATCTCGTGTTCCCGAAGGAAGGGCTCGGCTGGGACATGGAAGGCACGGCGATCATGAAGACGACGAAACAGCCCGACGCCGCGAAGAAGCTCGCCGACTTCATGGCGAGCAAGGAAGCGAACCAGATCACCGCGCGCTGGTGGGCGATCGTCGCGTATCCGGGCGTCGCGCGGAAGCTGGCCGGCATCCCCGACAACTACTCGGACCTGCTCGTGAAGAACGACTTCGTGTGGTCCGCGAAGAACCGCCAGTCGATCCTCGATACGTGGCAGAAGCGCTACGGCGCGAAAGCGCAGCAGTAACGCCGCGACCGGCTGCGGGGCCGCGCCGCGCGCCGCCCCGCGTCACCCTTTCCGTCGTCGAATCCGGCCCCCGGGCCGCCCCTCCATGGAGGCGCGCATGGCACCTTATCTGAGCGTAGAACGCATCGAGAAGCGGTACAACGACACGCAGGTCCTCACCGACATCAACCTGAGCGTGATGAAGGGCGAGATGATCTGTTTCCTCGGGCCGTCCGGCTGCGGGAAGACCACGCTGCTACGGATCATCGCGGGGCTCGAGACGCAGAACGCCGGCCACATCATGCAGGACGGCCGCGACATCTCGCGGCTGCCGCCGCAACTGCGCGACTACGGAATCGTGTTCCAGTCGTATGCGCTGTTCCCGAACCTCACCGTGTACGACAACGTCGCGTACGGGCTCGTGAACCGCAAGATGAAGCGCGACGCGATCCACGAGCGCGTGCATACGCTGCTGGCGCTGGTCGGTTTGCCCGACAGCCATCGCAAGCATCCGGGCCAGTTGTCCGGCGGCCAGCAGCAACGCATCGCGCTGGCGCGCGCGCTCGCCACCTCGCCCGGCCTGCTGCTGCTCGACGAGCCGCTGTCGGCGCTCGACGCGCGCGTGCGCGTGCGGCTGCGCCAGGAGATCCGCGCGCTGCAGCAGCGGCTCGGCGTGACGACGATCATGGTCACGCACGATCAGGAAGAAGCGCTGTCGATGGCCGATCGCATCGTCGTGATGAACCACGGCGTGATCGAGCAGATCGGCACGCCGCTCGAAATCTACCGGCAACCGGCATCGCCGTTCGTCGCGGACTTCATCGGCCGCGTCAACACGATTCCCGCCGAGGTCGCGCAGGACGGCACGCTGCGCGCGGGCGGCATCGGCTTCGACTGCCGCCACGGCACCGCGCAAGGCGCGGCGGTGTCGGTCTACGTGCGGCCCGAGGACCTGCGCATCCGCGTGCCGGGCGAGACGGCCGACAACGTGCTGGCCGGCCGCGTCGAGAAGCTCGAATTCCTCGGCGCGTTCTGCCGCGTGAGCTTCCGGATCGACGGGCTCGACGGCCAGGAGATCGTCGCCGACCTGTCGTATCACGACGTCGACCGCACCGGCGTGCAGGCCGGCGCGCGCATCGACCTCGCGCTCGATCGCGAGCATGTCCGCGTGTTCCCGTGCGCGAAGGAGCGACTCCAATGAGCACCGTCCTGACCGAGCGCCGCCGCGGCGCGTCCGCCCCCGCCGACGTCCGGCAGCTCACGCACTGGCACGATCGCCTCGCGCAGCTCGCGCTGGTCGCGATGGCCGCGCTGATGTCGCTGTTCCTGCTGCTGCCGCTCGCGCTCGTCGTGCAGAAATGCTTCGTCGACGCGGACGGGCGCTTCGTCGGCGCGCACAACTTCGTCGAGTATCTGGAGGACAGCGGCGTGCTGCGCTCGATGCTGCATTCGCTGACGGTCGGCGCGCTCGTCACGACGATCGTCGTGCCGATGGCGTTCACGTTCGCGTATGCGCTGACACGCTCGTGCATGCCGCTGAAGAACGCGGCACGCACGATCGCGCTGCTGCCGCTGCTCGCGCCGACGCTGCTGTCGGCCGTGTCGTTCATCTACTGGTTCGGCAATGCGGGGCTGCTGAAGCCGCTGCTGCACGGCCATTCGATCTACGGGCTGCCGGGCATCGTGCTGAGCATGGTGTACGCGTCGTTCCCGCACGTGCTGATGATCCTCGTCACCGCGCTGTCGCTCGCGGACGGCCGGCTCTACGAAGCCGCCGACGCGATGGGCACGGGCCGCCTGCGCAAGTTCTTCACGATCACGCTGCCCGGCGCGAAGTACGGGCTGATCAGCGCGACGATGGTCGCGTTCACGATGTGCATCAACGACTTCGGCGTGCCGGTCGTGATCGGCGGCGCGTACAACGTGCTGTCGACCGACATCTACAAGCTGATCATCGGGCTGCAGGATTTCAACCGCAGCGCGGTCGTGAGCCTGATGCTGCTGTGCCCGGCGCTCGTCGCGTTCGGCGTCGACTACTTCATCCGCCGCCGCCAGCAGTCGCAGCTCGGCGCGCGCTCGACGCCGTACCAGCCGAAGCCGTCGCGCGGCTTCGACGCCGCGATGCTCGCGTACTGCGCGCTCGTGTGCGCGTTCTTCATCGCGGTGGTCGGCATCTCGGTGTTCGCGTCGTTCGTCAAGTTCTGGCCGTACCAGATGACGCTCGGGCTGCAGCATTACGAGATGGGGTTGATCGCGGCCGGCATCTTCGACGCGTACAAGAACAGCTTGCGGATGGCCGCGACGGTGGCGCTCGGCGGCACGATCGTCGTGTTCGGCGGCGCCTACCTGATCGAGAAGACCCGCGGCGCACGCTGGCTGCGCGGCTTCATCAGCCTGTGCGCGATCCTGCCGATGGGCGTGCCGGGGCTCGTGCTCGGCATCAGCTACATCTTCCTGTTCAACGCGCCCGGCAATCCGCTGAACGGGCTGTACGGATCGCTGTGGCTGCTCGCGATCGTCACGGTCGTCCACTACTACGCGTCGAGCCACCTCACCGCCGTCACCGCGCTCCGGCAGATCGACAGCGAGTTCGAGGCGGTATCCGCGTCGCTGAAGGTGCCGTTCTACAAGACCTTCCTGCGCGTGACGGTGCCCGTGTGCCTGCCCGCGATCCTGCTGATCGCGCGCTACCTGTTCGTCAACGGGATGACGACGGTGTCGGCCGTCGCGTTCCTGTACTCGCCGGACACGCAGCCCGCGTCGGTCGCGATCCTGAACCTCGACGACGCGGGCCAGATGGGCCCGGCCGCCGCGATGGCCACGCTCGTGCTCGCGACCTCGTCGTTCGCGTGCGTACTGTTCGCCTGCATCTCGCACCGCCTGCTGCGCCGTACGCAGGCATGGCGCAACCCGCATCGCCGTTGATTCCCTGCCGCATTCACGTGACGTCCCGACTTCATCGAGGAGACACCATGACGCTCGCTGCCCAGCCCATCCTGCTGACCCCCGGCCCCCTGACGACCTCCGAGCGCACGCGCGACGCGATGCTGCGCGACTGGGGCTCGTGGGACGGCGATTTCAACGCGATCACCGCGCGGCTGCGCGAACGCCTGCTGCAGATCGTGCACGGCGAAGGCACGCACGAATGCGTACCGCTGCAAGGCAGCGGCACGTTCTCGGTCGAAGCGGCGATCGGCACGCTGGTGCCGCGCGACGGCCACGTGCTGGTGCCGAACAACGGCGCGTATTGCCAGCGCCTCGCGAAGATCTGCCGCGTGCTCGGCCGCCGGCTCACGACGATCGACTACCGCGAGGATCGCCGCGTCGATCCGGCCGACGTCGAGCGCGCGCTCGCCGCCGATCCGTCGATCACGCACGTCGCGCTCGTGCACTGCGAAACCGGCGCCGGCGTGCTGAACCCGCTGCACGACGTCGCACAGGCCGTCGCGAAGCACGGGCGCGCGCTGATCGTCGACGCGATGAGCTCGTTCGGCGCGATCGACATCGACGCGCGCACGACACCGTTCGACGCGGTGATCGCCGCGTCCGGCAAATGCCTCGAGGGCGTGCCGGGGCTCGGCTTCGTGATCGCCAAGCGCAGCGCGCTCGAACGCTGCGAAGGCAACAGCCACTCGCTCGCGATGGACCTGTACGACCAGTGGGTCTACATGCAGCGCACGACGCAGTGGCGCTTCACGCCGCCGACGCACGTGGTCGCCGCGCTCGACGCGGCCGTCGCGCAATACATCGACGAAGGCGGGCTCGCCGCGCGCGGCGGCCGCTACCAACGCAACACCCGCGCGCTGCTCGACGGGATGCGCGCGCTCGGCTTCCGGCCGTTCCTCGATCCGGCGATCCAGGCGCCGATCATCGTCACGTTCCATGCGCCGGATGATCCGAACTACGACTTCAAACGGTTTTATCAGGAGGTCAAAAAGCGCGGCTACATTCTGTATCCGGGCAAGCTGACCGAAGTGGAGACGTTCCGCGTCGGCTGCATCGGCCATTTCGGCGAGGCCGGGATTCCGGGCGCCGTCGCCGCGATCGCCGACACGCTGCGCGCGATGGGCGTACGCCGCGTGTCGGCCGAAGCGGCGGCATGACGATGTGACGCGATGCCCCGGCCGCGTGCGCAGGCGCAGGCGGCCGCCCGTTTTCCCGGCCGTGCGCCGCACGGCCCCTTATCGACGACTCTCCGATGCGACCCTTCTGGATCGAACAAGCGCTGTTCAACGACGGCGATCTCGCCCCCGCGCTGCAAGGCGCGACGCAGGCCGACGTGTGCATCGTCGGCGGCGGCTTCACGGGCCTCTGGACCGCGATCCAGGCCAAGCAGCAGCATCCCGCGCTCGACATCGCGATCCTCGAAGCCGACCTGTGCGGCGCCGGCGCGAGCGGCCGCAACGGCGGCTGCCTGCTCACGTGGTCCGCGAAGTTCCTGACGCTGCGGCGCCTGTTCGGCGAAGCCGAGGCAATCCGGCTCGTGAAGGCGTCGGAAGCGGCCGTGCAGCACATCGCCGATTTCTGCCGCGCGCACGACATCGATGCGGAACTGCGGCTCGACGGCACGCTGTACACCGCGACGTCGCGCGCGCAGGTCGGCACGCTCGCGCCGGTGCTCGATGCGCTTGCCGCGTGCGGCATCCACAGCTACGAGCCGCTGCCGCCCGCCGAAGTCGCGCGCCGCTCGGGCTCCGCGCGCAATCTCGACGGCGTCTACTCGCCGATCGCCGCGACCGTGCATCCGGGCAAGCTCGTGCGCGGGCTGCGCCGCGTCGCGCGCGCGATGGGCGTCCGGATCTACGAGCGCACGCCGATGCTCGACTTCACGCCCGGCCAGCCGGCCGTCGTGCGCACGCCGTCCGGCAGCGTCACGGCGGGCAAGCTCGTATTCGCGATCAATGCGTGGATGGCGAGCCGCTTCCCGCAGTTCGAGCGGACGATCGCGGTCGTGTCGAGCGACATGGTGATCACCGAGAAATGCCCGGAGCTGCTCGCGCGGACCGGGCTCGTGGATGGCGTGTCGGTGCTCGATTCGCGGATCTTCGTCTACTACTACCGCACGACCGCCGACGGGCGGCTGATGCTCGGCAAGGGCGGCAACACGTTCTCGTGGCGCAGCCGCATCGCGCCGGTGTTCGACCGCCGCTCGCCGTACGAGGCGCAGCTCACGCACAGCCTGCGCGAGTTCTTCCCGTCGCTCGCGGGCGTGCCGGTCACCGCGAGCTGGAACGGGCCGTCCGATCGTTCGGTGACGGGCTTCCCGTTCTTCGGCCGCCTCGACGACGCGCCGAACGTGTTCTACGGCTTCGGCTATTCGGGCAACGGCGTCGGGCCGACCTACATGGGCGGACAGATCCTGTCGTCGCTGGTGCTCGGCCTCGACAACGCGTGGACGCGCAGCCCGATCGTGCGCGGCCCGCTCGGCCATTTCCCGCCGGAGCCGATCCGCTATGTCGGCGCGCACGTCGTGCGCAACGCGATCCGCCGCAAGGAGCGCGCGGAGGACGAGAGCCGGCGGCCGTCGGTGGTCGATACGTGGCTCGCGAAGTTTGCGAGCGCGGCGGGGAAGGCCGACAAGGCATGACGACGGATTGATCCGCTGAACCGAAGCGCAACGAAAAAGGGACGCGGCGACGCGTCCCTTTACCTGTGCGCGACAGCTCCCGCGGGCGTTGCCGGGCTTTTATGCGCCGGCCTTCTCCCGCGCCGCCTTGCCCGTCGCAGGCAGCCCCTGCTCGTGCGTACGGCGCATCCGCGCGAGGCCGTGCGCGACATGCTCGCGCACGAGCGCGACGGCCTTGTCCTCGTCGCCGGCCGCGAGCGCCTGCACGATCTTGTCGTGCTCGGCCGCCGACACCGCGATCGCATCCTCCTCGGCCTCGATCGCCGCCTGGCGCAGCAGGCCGAGCTGGCGCACGAGCCGCCGGTAGGTATCGGTGAGATGGGTATTGCCGACGCCGACGACCATCGCGTCGTGGAACTGCACGTTCAGCTCGGTATAGCGCGTGACGTCATGCGTCTTCGCGGCGTCCTTCATCGACTGGATGATGCCCTTCAGCACCTTCAGCGTCTCGGGCGAGATACGCTTCGCGAGCGCGCGCGCGACCGACTCGTCGAGCATCGCGCGCACTTCGTAGATTTCCTCGGCCTCGCGCAGCGGCACGACGCGCACGGTCACGCCGCGGTTCTTCTCGTTGCGCAGCAGGCCGGCCTGTTCGAGCGCGCGGAACGCTTCGCGCACTGGGCCGCGCGACACGTTCAGCCGGGTCGCGATCTCGACTTCGTTGAGCTTTTCGCCCGGCGCGTATTCGCCGGAGACGATCGCGCGCTCGAGCATGTCCTGGACGATCATCGCGAGCGACTGGCTTTGCAGGAGTTCGATGGCGCTGAGCGCGTTCGGGGCAGTCATGGTCGGGCAGGCAGCGGGCTATGGATGAAAACGAGGGCGCCATATCGGCGAATGATCCTTGTATACCCTCGGCCCGGCATATTGTCAACAGTTTTCAGTTTCCAAAATCCAATCCGGCGTGCCGGAATGCGGCCGGCACGCGAGGGGCGCGCGCGGCGGGCGAACCGCCCCGCTTCGCGCGACCCTGCGCAACCGTCAGGCCGTGTGCTTCACCGGCCCCGGATCGCTGTGGCTCGGCCGGCCCGTCTCGACGTGGCCCGCGAAGCGGCGCACGACCTTGTCGTCGCCGCCGCGCAGCGTGGTCGCGGTGATCGTCAGATCGTACCAGCCGTGGCTCGACGACAGCTCGAAGTGCGCCTCGATGCGCTCGCCCGGCGCCAGCGTGTAGGTGCGTGCATGCGCATGGCTGTACGCGTTGTCGACCGTCACGCGGCAGCTCGCGCGCCCGCTGTTGCGCAGTTGCAGGTACACGTGGCGATTGCGCACGTCGTAGCCGATCTTCGCTTCGGGGTTCGCGTGGCGGCCGTCCGCGGCGAGCCGCGTGTTGCCCTGGAACTCGCACAGATAGCCGTTCGGGCCGTAGGCCGCGAGATGGTAGTCGCCGCGCGCGGCCGACGTGCTCCACGTGTCGACGAAGCGGTCGCGCGCGGACACCGCGTAGCGGCGCGGCGGCGTCGCCGGGTTGCGGCGGTCGTACACGTAGAACGCGGCGCCCGCGTCGCCGGTGTTCGCGAAGTCGAGCGACACGGTGTCGTCATGCGCGCCCACGCGGCTGTGCACGAACAGCTCGTACGGCAGCGCACGCGCCGGCCGCGTACCCGGCTCCTGCGCCGGCATCGACTGTTGCGCGGGCACCTGGTACGCCTGGCCGGCCGTCGCGAGGTGCTGCGGCACCGTGAAGCTCACCGTGCGCGTGTCGGGGCGCGCAGAGAAGTCGAACGCCGACGTGAGGTCGCCGCAGATCGACCGGCGCCACGCGCTGATGTTCGGTTCCTTCACGCCGAAACGCGCTTCGAGGAAACGCAGCACCGACGTATGGTCGAACGTCTCCGAGCAGACCCAGCCGCCCTTCGTCCACGGCGAGATGATGATCAGCGGCACGCGCGGCCCGAGGCCGATCGGCTGGATGCCGCCCGGGTCGGCGCCCGGCACGAGCGGGCTCATTTCGCCCGGATACTTGTTCAGGTCGAGCAGCTCGTCGCCGAGGGTCGACAGCAGGTTCGACGACACGATCCCCTGCCCGCCCACGCCGCTCGTGACCGGCGGCACCGGCGGCACGACGTGATCGAACAGTCCGTCGTTCTCGTCGTAGTTCAGGATGAACACCGTCTTCGCCCACACTTCCGGGTTCGACGTCAGCGCCTCGAGCACCATGTTGATGTAGAACGCGCCGTCGGTCGGCGACGCCTGCGGGTGCTCGCTGTACTTGTACGGCGACACGATCCACGACACCTGCGGCAACCGGTTCGCCTGCACGTCGGCCTTCAGCTCCGCGAGCGTGTGGTTCGATGCGCCCTTGTCGACCAGCGGGCCGCTCGCGCCTTCCTTCACCTGGAAGCGCTTGAAGAACATCAGCGAGTTGTCGGTGTAGTTGTCGGTCGGGTCGCCCGGGATGCCGGTGCCGCCCTGGTACACCTTCCAGCTGATCTTCGCGTTCTCGAGGCGTTCGGCGTAGGTCGTCCACGTGTAGCCGTTCACGTCGTTGCGCTCGCCGATGCCCGGGCCGTTCGGCGCGCTGCCGTAGACGTTGCGCGAATCGATCGTGCCGGTCCACAGGTAGATGCGGTTCGGCGCCGTGTCGGCGTGCGCGGAGCAGAAGTACGAATCGCAGATCGTGAACGCGTCGGCCAGCGCGTAGTGGTACGTGAGATCCTGGCGCTTCAGGTAGCCCATCGTCAGCACGTCCTGCTTCTGGTTCACCCACTGATCCCACTGGCCGTTGTTCCAGGACAGGTGGCCGCTGCTCCAGCCGTGGTTGGTGCCCGGCTGGAATTCGGTCGTCTGCTTCGGATCGAGGTAGAACGGCAGCACGTACGGCGCGGACGGATCGAGCCCGCGCGAGTGGTAGTTCTTCGTGAACACCGATGCCGGCGGCTGCTGCCACACCGGTGCGCCGTTCGGCAGCAGGTGCGGACGCGGGTCGTCGAAGCCGCGCACGCCGCGCAGCCCGCCGAAGTAATGGTCGAACGAACGGTTTTCCTGCATGAAGATCACGACGTGCTCGACGTCGCGGATCGTGCCGGTGCGATAGGCGGCCGGCATCGCCAGCGCATTGCGGATCGCGGGCGGAAAGCCCGCGTAGGCGGCCATCGCGCCGGCCGACTGCGCGGCGAGGCGCAGGAAATCGCGTCGATTGTTCGAGGACATGAAAAGCACCCTGTGGTCGGTGGGAGTGGGGTCGCCGGACGAGCGGGCCGGCGATCTGCGTCGCCGTTATTACCCCGCACCGGCATGTCCCGGCCGTGACCGGTTCCCGCAGGTTTCTTTGGGTGACCCACAGGATTTTTTTGGAAGCGGCGCACGGCGCGCCTTTCATGCGGCCGACATATGCGTGCGCTACGCTGACGCGCGATGAAGAGGGGGGAGAAGCCGAGTCGTGTTCGATCAGCTGAAGGCGTTCCACGCGACCGTCCGGCAGGGCAGCATCACGCGCGCCGCGCGCCACCTCGGCGTGAGCCAGCCGACGATTGCCGCGCAGATCCGGCAGGTCGAGCAGGTGTACGGCGTCGAGCTGTTCTACCGCAGCGGCCGCAAGCTCGAGGTGACCGACACGGGCATCGAGCTGCTGCCGCTCGTCGAGCAGATGATCGCGCTCGAGGCGCAGGCCGACATCATGCTGCGCAACGTCGGCGGCCTGTTCGAAGGCCACCTGCGGATCGGCGCGACGGGCCCGTACTACATCATGGACGCGGTCGGCCGCTTCTCGAGCGCGCACCCGTCGATCGCGCTCACGTGCCGGATCGGCAACTCCGAGGAAATCCTGCAGGCGCTGCAGGAATTCCGCATCGATCTCGCGGTCTCGTCGCAGCGCAACGACGCCGACGGCCTCGAACGCAAGGTGATCTCGACCGATCCGCTGGTGCTCGTCGTGCATCGCCATCATCCGCTCGCGCGGTTCGATTCGATCGACCCGGCGCAGCTCGCCGACGTGCGGCTGCTGATCCGCGAGGAAGGGTCGGTCACGCGCCGCTGCACGGAGACGATCCTCGCCGCGGCCGGCGTCGCGGCCCCATCGGTCGCCGAGATCGGCAGCCGCGAAGCGATTCGCGAGGCGATCCTGCATGGCGTAGGCGGCAGCCTGTTTCCGCTCGGCGAGGCCGAGCGCCATCCGGACCTGCGCGTGATCGCGCTGCGCGGCGTCGACACGACGATCGACGAATACGTGTACTACCTGAAGGCGCGCCGCCAGAGCCCCGCGATCGACGCGTTCCTCGCGTGCATCCTGCCGGGCGACGGCGAAGCGGCCGATGCGACCGATGCGGCCGACACGGTTGAGACCGGACGCACGATGCGGCGGGTGAACGCGCGCTGAGCCGCCGCGCGTTCACCGCTTCCGCACACTACGTGGCGCTTTTCCCGCGCCTTCCCTCGTTGCTTTCCTCGTGCCTTCTTCTGTCGCGGCGCCGCGTCACTTCGGCAGCGCCGGAATCATCCAGGTCAGCACGTGCTGCTGCAGGAACACCAGCACGCCGAGCAACAGCGTGAGGATCACGCTGTGCCAGAAGGTGCGCGCGAACACGACGCCCTCCTGCCCTTTCAGGTCCGTCGTCGATACGCCCGTCGCGATGTTCTGCGGCGAGATCATCTTGCCCATCACGCCGCCCGACGAGTTGGTGGCGGCCATCAGCACCGGATCGAGGCCGAGCTGGCGCGCGGCGACGACCTGCAGGTTGCCGAACAGCGCGTTGCCCGACGTGTCGCTGCCGGACAGGAACACGGCGATCCAGCCGAGCGACGCGGACACCAGCGGGAACAGCGCACCGGTCGACGCGACGCCGGTGCCGAGCGTATAGCTGATGCCCGAGTAGTTCAGCAGGTACGCGAGCCCGACGATCATCATCACCGTGACGATCGCGATCCACGTCTGCCGCCACGTCTTCACCACGCATTCGACGAACGCGCCGGGGCCGGTACGCGTCAGCGCGGCCGTGACGATCGCCGACAGCAGGATCGCGGTGCCCGTGCCGAGCGGCTGGAAATCCCAGATCGCCGCATACGGCTTGTGGTACAGCGACACGTACACGGCGTTGTGCAGGCCCGGCCACTTGATCTTCACGTCGCCGATCGCCGCGACGTTCGCGTGTACCCACACGATCACGACCACCGACACGACGAGCCACGGCAACCAGCCGCCGAAGCCCGCGCGCGCGGCGCCGGCGGCGGCCGGCACGCTGCGCGCCAGCGCGTATTGCGGATCGGGCTGCGGCTTCCACAGCTGCAGGAAGCCGATCGTCACGATCAGCGACGTGAGCGACGACAGCACGTCGGTGAGCTGGTAGCCGAGGAAGTTCGACGTGACGAACTGCGCGAGCGCGAAGCTGCCGCCCGACACGAGCAGCGCGGGCCACAGCTTCGCGATCGAACGCAGCCCGCCGTATGCGCCGACCACGTAGAACGGCAGCAGCAGCGCGAAGAACGGCAACTGGCGGCCGACCATCTGCGCGAGCGTCGCGGGCGGCAGCGACGTGACCGCGCCGAGCACGGTGATCGGCACGCCGAGCGCGCCGAACGCGACCGGCGCCGTGTTGAACAGCAGCGTGTAGGTGAGCGCTTCGAGCGCGGGGAAGCCGAGCGCGATCAAGAGCGCGCTCGTGATCGCGACCGGCGTGCCGAATCCGGAGATCCCTTCGAGCAGACAACCGAACGAGAACGCGACGACGAGCAGCACGAGGCGGCGATCGTCGGGCAGGTTGTCGAGCATCCACTGCCGGAACTGGTCGAAGCGGCCCGACTTCACCGCGATGTTGTAGAGCAGCAGCGCGTTGAAGACGATCCACATCACCGGCACGACCGCGAGCGCCATGCCGGCGCCGACCGCGTTGAACGCGAGCCCGGCCGGCATCCCCCACGCGCCGATCGCGACCGCGAGGCCCGCGACGAGCCCGGCCAGCGACGCCTGCCACGCGGGGCGACGCAGCACGCCGAGCGCGATCAGCGCGACCGCGATCGGGATCGCGGCGACGAGGAACGACAGGAGCAGCGAGTGGGCGACGGGCGTCAACGGTTGCGCGAAGACGATGCCGGGCGGTAGGGCGTCGGTGGGATTCATCGTGTCTCCAGAGTCGACCCGGGCGCGCATGTCGATGTGCCGGGTTCGGGTCAAGGCGATGTCCTGCGGTCACGACCACGATCGGGCGCTTGCGTACGCAACGACGTTGCGCGGCCAACCGATCGGTCGCTTAAAAGAGGTTAGGAGGCGCGACGCGCTTGTACAAGGGGGGAGAAGCCCGATGCGGGCGAGCCGATGCGGATCGTCCGCCGCACGATGACCGGCAGATGGCGCGCAGCTGTCGCGTTCGACAGGCAACCCGTCGCGGCCGGCTCACCGGTGCGCGCGCAATGTTGCGCGACCGGAAAAGGTGACTGCCAGCCACGAGGATGTTTCGTTTGGCCTCCGAAGCCTAGACTGGCTGCATCGTTTCCGCCCGCGCCAGCAACGGCGCGGCACCGGAACCTCACGGAGCACACACGATGAAGACGATGAAACACGCGGCATGCGCGTTCGTGCTGATCGGCGCGGCGTTCGCCGCTCACGCGCAAGCCGCGTCGACACTCACGCGCGCGCAGGTCCGCCAGGAGCTCGTGGAGCTGCAGGCGGCCGGCTACCGGACGAGCCTCGCAAGCAGTCCGGACTTTCCGGAAAATATGCAGGCGGTCATGCAGCGCGCGGCGCAGGCGCGCAGTGAGGGCCACGCGGCCGGTTACGGCAGCGACGGCCGGTCCCACACGGAATCGGGCAAGCCGGCGCTGCCGCACGCGGCCGATCGCGGCACGTACGCGCATCACTGACCGGATCACCGACCCGATCACCGACGGAATCGGACGGATCGCGCGGCAGCGGCGCGGCGCACCCTGCGCCGGCCGCATGCGCGATCGTCACACGCTGAAGCGGTTCAGCGTATAGGCGCGATAGGCGGCGACGAATGCGTCGAACGATCCGGCCTCCTTCGCTTCGAGCTCGGCCTGCTCGGCCAGCGACTTCGCGGCGAGCGCCTGCTCGGTGCGCAGCGTCTCGGCCGACGGCGGATGCGCGCGGAAATGCGCGGCATGCGCTTCGCTCTGCGCGAGCGCGAACGCGAGGAACGACTGGCCGTTCTCGCGCATCGTGCGCAGCACGCGCGCGGACGGTGTGCGTTCGGGATCGGCGAGCTTGTCGCGCTGCGCGGCGATCGCGCGCGCATGCTCGTCGCCGCCGCGGATTTCGTCGAGCCGGCGACCGACGATCTCGATATCGGCCATCAGTTCGTCGGCCCACTGCTGCAGCGTGACCGATTGGCCGTCGCGCGTCAGCGTGAGCCCCGGCTTGCGGCCGTCCATCGTCACGCTGCCGAAGTTCGCGTTCGCTTCCTTGTACGCGTCGCAGTCGAGCGGCGCGCTTTCGTCGAGTGCGCACGCGAGCAGGAACGCGTCGATGAAGCGCGCGGTCTCCAGCGCGATGCCGGTCGGCTCGAACGGATCGATGTCGAGGCAGCGCACTTCGATGTACTGGACGCCGCGCGACGCGAGCGCATGCAGCGGCCGCTCGCCCGAATACGTGACGCGCTTCGGCCGGATCGTCGAGTAGAACTCGTTCTCGATCTGCAGCACGTTCGTGTTGATCTGGATCCACTCGCCGTCGCGATGCGTGCCGATCGCCTCGTACGCCGGATACGGCTCGCTCACGGCCTTCGACAGCGCGTCGAGATAACCGGGCAGCGTGTTGTAGTCGACGTGCAGCGCGGCCTGGGCCGTCGTGTTCGAGTAGCCGAGATCGCTCATCCGCAGGCTGGTCGCGTACGGCCGGTACAGCGTATCGGCGTCGAACGTATCGAGTTTGTGCGGCTTGCCGCGCAGGAACCTGGTGTCGAGCACCGGCGACGCGCCGAACAGGTACATCAGCAGCCAGCTGCGGCGGCGGAAGTTGCGGATCTGCGCGAGATAGCGTTCCGACTGGTAATCGACGAGCGTCGCCGTGGACCCTTCTTCCGCATGCAGGCGCCGCCACACTTCCTCGTGCAGCGAGTAGTTGTAGTGGATACCGGCGATGCACTGCATCGTGCGGCCGTAGCGATACGCGAGGCCGCGCCGGTACACCGTCTTCAGGCGGCCGATGTTCGACGTGCCGTAATCGGCGATCGGGATCTGGTCGTCGGCCGGCAGCAGGCCCGGCATCGAGTCGTTCCACAGCATCTCGTCGCCGAGCGATGCATAGACGTAGCGATGCAGATCGTCGAGGCGCTCGAGCGTGAGCGCGGCGTCGCGCTCGGCGGGCGTGATCAGTTCGATCAGCGCTTCGGAATAGTCGGTCGTCAGCGCCGGATGCGTGAGCGCCGAACCGAGCGCGCGCGGATGCGGCGTGAACGCGATCATCCCGTCGCGCGTCACGCGCAGGCTTTCCTTTTCGATGCCGCGCAGGCCGTCGGGCAGATGCTGCCGCGTCGGGCCCGAGCTCAGCGCGTCGAGGCGATTCAGCAGCAGTTCGGACTGGCGGTGAGTCATGGTGTTCGACATGGAGACGCAAGTGCGTGACGGCCGCGTGCAGAACGCCGCGCGCGGCCGGCTGGATTGTTGGTCGCTTCGTTGGTAGCGGGCACTTTAACATCTCGCCGGAACCCGCGCTTGAGGTGGCTCCGGGCATGGCGCACGGGCCTGAGCGGGCGATCGGACGGGCCGGGCGCGGCAGCGCCGGCCCCGATCGCCGGGTCGGGACGAGGCCGATCGGCACGCCGGTCAGCGGAATTCGTCGGATGGAACGGGCGCGGCGAACGGGGGGCGGCAGGTGCAACCGTGTCGCGGAATGGATCGGGAAACCCCGCATCCGGAGACGTCGCACGCGCGGCATCCGGCCGTTGCCGGAGGCGTGGCATCGCCATGACGGGCCACGTCACGCCGGCACTTGTCGCATGCCGGCGCCGCCTGCGCACCGGGTTGCAGCCCCGCCTTCCGGCGGTCGCGCCCGGCCGCGGGCCGCCGCGCTTACCCGCCGCGCGCGCCGCCTGCCCGGTCGGCCACTTCGTTCCACAGATGCAGCGCCGCATACGCGCGCCACGGCCGCCAGCCTTCAGTGCGGCGCTTCTGGCTGGCGAGCCGGTCGAGCGCCGGGTCGCGCGCGGCGATCGACTGCATCAGCACGAGATCGGATGCCGGCCACGCGTCCGGGTCGCGCCATGCACGCATCGCGATGTACTCGACCGTCCACGGGCCGATGCCGGGCAGGTCGAGCCACGCGCTGCGCAGCGTCGCGAGATCGGCATGCGCGCGATCGACCGGCACGTCGCCGGCCGCCACCGCGCGCGCCACGCCGGTCAGCGCGGCCACCCGCTTGCCGGGCATCCCGATCTTGTCGAGATCGCACGCGGCCAGCGCGTCGGGTGTCGGAAACCGCCACGCGGGCGCGCCGTCGTCGTCCTGCATCACGCGTTCGCCGGCCCGTTCGACGAGCCGGCCGACGATCGTCGTCGCGGCCTTCACGCTCACCTGCTGGCCGACGATCGCGCGCACGGCCAGCTCGAACCCCGACCACGCGCCCGGCACGCGCAGCCCCGGCGCGGCGTCGACGAGCGGCGCGAACCACGGATCGCGCGCGAGCCCGTCGCCGATCGCGGCCGGATCGGCGCCGAGGTCGAACATCGTCGCGACGCGCGCGGCGAATGCATCGTCGACGTGACGCGCGACCGCCCCTTCGACGGTCGCGATCAGACAATGCTTGCGCGGGTGTTTCGTGACGGTAAGCCGGCCCGCATCGCCGTGCAGATCGACGATGCGGCGATATACACCGTCGGCGACCTGCTCGACACCCGGAATCGCGCGCCCGCTGAAGAAGCGCAGCACGCGCGCCCAGTCGTACGGCGCCTTGTAGCGCAGCTCCATCTGCGCGGACGGCGGCACCGGGCCGCCGTTCGCGAGGGACTTGATCGTTGTCGTCTCGATGCTCAAACCGCACTGCCCTCCGTCTCGGCTTCGGCTTCATCGTCGTGAACGTGGCGCGCCTCGGCCGCGAGCAGCGTCGCCTTGCGGCGCACGCCCCAGCGATAGCCGGCGAGCGCGCCGCCCTTCTGCACGACGCGGTGGCACGGGATCGCGAGCGCGACCGGATTCGACGCGCACGCGGACGCGACCGCCCGCACCGCGCGCGGCGAGCCGAGCGCCTCGGCGATTTCCGAATAGCTGCGCGTCTCGCCGTACGGGATGTGCGTCAGCGCTTCCCACACGCGCTGCTGGAATGCGGTCGGCGCGATGTCGAGCGGCAGGTCGAATGCGTGCCGCGTACCGTCGAGATACGCGCGGATCTGCGTGACGAACGGCGCGAGCCGCGCGGACGATTCGACCAGTTCGGCGCGCGCGAACGTGTCCTTCAGTTCGCCGACGAGCGACGCCGCGTCGTCGCCGAACGCGATCCGGCAGATGCCCTGTTCGGTGGCGGCGACCAGCACCGTGCCGAGCGACGTCGACGCGGTCGCATAGTCGATCCGCAGGCCCGCGCCCTGACGGCGGAACGCGGACGGCGCCATCCCCAGCTCGCGCGGCACCGACGCATAGAGCCGCGACGGCGAGTTGAACCCCGCGTCGACGGCCGCCTGCGTGACCGGCTGCCCGCTTTGCAGCGCCTGCCGCAACGCCGCGCCGCGCTGCGCGGCCTGGTACTGCCGCGGCGACACGCCGACCACGCGCTTGAAGAGCCGCTGCAGGTGGAACGGGCTCACGTGCACGGCGTCGCTCAACTGCTGCAGCGTGAGCCGCTCGGCCTGCGCGTCGAGCACCGCGCATGCGCGATTGACGATGTCCAGTTCGCGCGGCAGCCCTTCCGGCTGGCAGCGCTTGCAGGGCCGGAAGCCGGCCGCGCGCGCGGCCGCCGGATCGGTGAAAAAGGACACGTTCTCGCGGCGTGGCTGCCGCGACGCGCAGGTCGGGCGGCAAAACACGCCGGTCGTGCGGACACCATAGAAGAACGCGCCGTCCGCATGCGGATCGCGCTCGGTCACGGCGCCCCAGCGGGCATCATCGGTCGGATAGGCGGTTTTCATTTGAACCTCGCACTCTCTAGTGTAGATGGTGCCTACTCTAGCCATCGGCACATGCCGTCGCGCCCTGAATCTTGCTCTGTGATTCATGCCGACGAATCGGGGCCACATCGATCGAGATAAATCCGACGAAACCCGCGCGGCGGCCGCTCCAGCGCGGTTTTCGTCATCGTCCCGTCACCATTTTGCTGCAGTGCGGATGCGACAAATCGCCGTCCTGACGTTTTTTTGCAATCGGAATATTGCGTCGCACCATCGCCGTGTGTATAGTTGGAACTGTCTCCTCCATGTCTCCTCCTGATATGGATTAAGCCCGTTCCGCGCTGCGTGAACGGGCTTTTTTTCGTCCGTCGATTGTGCCGCGTTCCGGCCGGCGGCGCAGGCGCGATGCGTCTACACTCGATGCTCGTCGACTGCGAAGGAGTCCCCCGCTCATGAAACCCACCATCCGCGGAATCGATCACATCGTGCTGCGCGTGACCGACATGGCGGCGATGACGCGCTTTTACTGCGACGCCGTCGGTTGCCATGTGGAGAAGGAACAGCCCGATCTGGGCCTCGTGCAACTGCGCGCCGGCGACGCGCTGATCGACCTGCTGACGGTCGGCGGCCCGATCGACCGGCCCGACAGCGGGCCGCCCGGCACCGGGCGCAACCTCGATCACCTGTGCCTGCGCGTCGAGCCGTTCGATCCCGACGCATTGATCGCCCATTTCGCCGCGCATGGCGCGCGCCCCGGCGCACCGGCCGAACGCTACGGCGCCGGCGGCTACGGGCCGTCGATCTACCTGTTCGATCCCGAAGGGAACATGGTCGAATTCAAGGGGCCGCCGGCGGCGCTCGGCTGAATGCGGCCGGCGCGCGGGCCGTTACGCGTCCGCGCGCGCCTTCAGTACCGTCCACTCGACCGCGACCGGATCGTGATCGGCGCTCGAGATCCACGCGGCGCCGTCCTGCACCGTGCACTGCAGGCGCATCGTGCGCTCGGCGAGCCGCCCGAGCGCGGCCGCGACGCCGTCGGCGAGCGACAGCACCTGCACGTTGCGCAGCCGTTCGACCTTGCTGCGCACGCCCTGCCACCAGATATCCGACGTCTTGCCGCCGTACGCGATCACCGTGACCTGTCCGGCGCGGCCGGCCGCCTTCGAGATGCGTCGTTCGTCCGGCTGGCCGGCCTCGATCCACACGTCGATCGCGCCCGTCAGATCCTTCTGCCACAGGTCGGGCTCGTCGACGTCCGACAGCCCCTTGCAGAACTCGAGCCGCTCGTGCGCGAACAGCGCGAACGCGACGATGCGCACCATCATCCGGTCGTCGGTTTCCGACGGATGGCGCGCCACCGTCAGCGCGTGATCGGCGTAGTAATGCCGATCCATGTCGGCGATTTGCAGCTCGGCTTTGTAGATCGTGGATTTCAGCGCCATGCGGATGCGGCCCGGGCGGGCATTCGGTTCGGTCGGGCCGTGATGATACCGAATGCGCGCCGTCCGGCGTGCGTGATGCGCGATCCACAGCGCAACGGCCCGGCATGCGCCGGGCCGTGATCGGTTCGCGCCGCCGGCTCCTCGAGCCGGCGCGCTCGCGCGTCGTGCGACTGCGCGGGAATGGACGGTTATTGCTTGACGAAGCGCGAATCGGTCCAGAGGCCTTGCTGGTCGCTGTTGTCGGCGCTGACGAACTGCACGTCGCCCTGATCGACCGACACCACGCGGAAGCGCTGGCCTTCCGGCACCGACAGGCAGCGGAAGTCGTCGAAATACTGCTGCTTCGCCTGCGACTTGCCGTCACGCTCGTGACTCAATACGGAGTCCAGATTGTCTTTCGACAGACAGCCCCATGCGTTCTTCGTCAGCTGGATTTCCTGCTTCGGCTTGACGGCCGAATCGCCGCCGGCCTGCGCAATCGACACAGCGCAAAATGCGCCGACAAGGGCAAAGAGGACACCGGTACGCTTCATCATGTTCTGTCTCCAGGCTTGCGGGCACCAGGCTGGGTTAGCTATGTGTTTAAAGGTGATCGTGAACCCGCGTTTTTCACTTTAGAAGACCGGCAAACGATAGCAAGCACATTTGTTGTGCGACCGCAATAGCGGCGGATTGTCGCACCCCGTGCGCAGCCTGTTTTCGCGCAGTGTGCGCGACGGGTAAAAGCGGGCTGCCCGGCGGACAGCCTCGTCATGCCGGGCGGAAAGCGTTATCCGGCAAGGCTTTCATCCCAGTTACACTGCAGCGATTGAACGGTTTGGATAATCCATTTCGATATCCGGATCATTTTGATGCGCCGCACATAAAGTCATCCGAAACGATTCCACTTTACCGCAGCGCGCAATCGCATTTACCTGATACAAGAAAAATGCCAGGTATAAGCGGATCCGTATTTATCCGTAGTTCCCCGCGTCTATTCGGCGCCCGCGAAGCCCCGTCGCAAGCGCCTTTCACCGATGGCGTTTACCCTGCGTTATTCACACCGGCCCGCTGCCGCTCGAAATAATCGCGCTGGAAGATGCACATCCGATAAGCGTTGTGATACGCGCCATTCCCGAAAAATTCTTCCTTCAATTCGGCCTCGTGCTGGAATCCGCATTTCTCGTACACGTGAATCGCCGCCGCATTCGACGTATCGACGATCAGGTACAGCTTGCGCATGTTCAGCACCTTGAACGCGTACTCGATCGCGAGGCGCGTCGCCTGGCCCGCATAGCCGCGCCCCTGGCGCTGCGGCGCGATGATGATCTGGAACTCGCCGCGGCGGTGGATGTAGTCGAGCTCGATCAGCTCGACGAGGCCGACGAGTTCATCTTGCGCATCGACCGCGACGAAACGGCGCTCGCGCTGGTCGTGTACGTGGCGGTCGTACAGTTGCGACAGTTCCGAGAAGGTTTCGTACGGCTCCTCGAACCAGTAACGCATGATCTTCGCGTCGTTGTTGAGTTCGTGGACGAAGCGCAGGTCCTGGCGCTCCAGCGGCCGCAGCGCGAGCGTGTTGGTATCGTTCTGGAGTTGCATGTTCATGTCCTTTTTGAGGCCGGCGCACGTGCGGAACGCCCGCGCGGCGCGGCCGCGCTCGGGCCCGTTTCGCACTGTAAGAAATTGAACGCGGGCGAAGTTCAGAGCCTAGAATGGGAGCAAGGGTTCCTGCCACCGCAAGGAGGCTATCGTGATCGAGCAAGTCATCCTCGGAATTTTCCTCGTGCTGCCGCTCGTCATCGTGGCTGCGCTGTTTTCCGACGAACTCTGGCAGGAGCACCGTCGCCAGCATCCGCGCGACGAGAACGCACCGCACATCGACTGGAAGCATCCGTGGCGCCGCGTGCGACGCGGGCATTGACGTCGATCGCCGCCATCCGCAACCCGCGCCGGCCGGGGCACCGCGGGCCGCGTAACATGCCGGGCACGGCCCTTGCGCTTCGATCCGATTCCCGCCCCACCCGCGAGACGCCGACGTGAACGACAAGCCCACCATTCCTCCGCACGATATCCCGAACGAAACGATCGACCTGCAGATCGCCGATGTCCTGGCGGCCGTCCGCTATCCGGCGAACAAGGACGCGATCGTCGATGCCGCGCGCGACGCCGGCGCCAGCAACGAAGTGCTGTCGATGCTCGACGGCCTGCCCGAGCAGGACTACGCGGACGTCGATGCCGTCACGCGCTGGGTCGCCGGCAACTTCGGCCCCGGGCTCGGCATTTGAGCGCAGCCCGATAACGCGATAGGATCGGGCCGCACCGGTCGCGCCGCGATCGGCAGGCGTGCCGCCCGGCGCAAGATCGGGTGCGTCGCACGCGTGTCCGGGGGACTCCATGGAAGGCATCCTGATCCAGCACACGACGCAACGTCAGCTGTGGTTCGGCGCGCTGACGGCGCTCGTCATCCTGCTCACGCTCGGGATCGCCGCGCCGCATGCGAACGTCGCGCTGCCGCCCGTCGAGCCCTTCATGCCGATGTGCGCGCTCACCGTGTTCACGACCGCGAGCATCGCCGCGTTCTTCCTCGGCGCGCAGTTCACCGTGACACGCCAGCCCGTGCTCGGTGCGCTCGGCGGCGCCTATGCGTTCACCGCGCTCGCCGTCGCGCTGCAACTGCTCACCTTTCCCGGCGTGTTCGCGCCACATGGCCTGCTCGGCGCGCGCCCGCAAAGCGCCGCATGGATGTGGGTCTTCTGGCATGCCGGCTTTCCGTGTTTCGTGATGGGCGCGCTGTTCGCACGCGAACGGCTGACGCGCGCCCCGGTCGGCGCGAAAGAGACGCGCCGCTGGACCCTCGCGCTCGTCGGTGGGCCGGCCATCGCGGCGGCGCTGCTGTGCGCGCTCGCGCTGAACGTGTCGCTGCCGCCCGCGTTCCATCCGCCGCGCGACGCGGCCGTGCTGCCCGTCAACGGCATCGCGCTCGTCGTGTGGATCCTCAACGCGCTCGCGCTCGTGGCCGTGCTGGTCACGGGCCGGCTGCGCACGACACTCGACCTGTGGCTCGCGATCGCGGTGCTCGCCTGTCTCACCGATACGACGCTGAACCTGCTGTCCACCAACCGCTTCACGGTCGGCTGGTATGTCGCGCGCGTGTTCAGCATGTTCACGCCCGGCGTGCTCGTGTGCGTGCTCGCGTGGGAAGTGACGATGCTGTATCAGCAGTTGTTCGAAGCGCACGCGACGCTGATCCGCTCTTCCGCGCGCGACGGTCTCACGGGCGCGTTCAACCGCAGCCACTTCAACGACCATTTCCATACGCTGTTCCTGCAGGCGCGGCGGCAAGGCGAACCGCTGTCGCTGCTGATGGTCGACGTCGATCGCTTCAAGGCGTACAACGACGCGTTCGGTCACGTGAAGGGCGATGCGTGCCTGATCGCCGTCGCGAATGCACTGGCCGGCGCGGTGCGGCGGCCGGCCGACATCGTCGCGCGCTACGGCGGCGAGGAGTTCGCGATCGTGCTGCCGAACACCGGCGCGCGCGGTGCGCGGGTGGTGGCCGACGAAGTGCGCGAAGCCGTGCTGCGGCTCGACCTCGCGATGCCCGACTCGCCGGCCGGGCGCGTGAGCGTCAGCGTCGGCTGCGCGACCGTGTCGGCCGACGATCTGTCGACCCCCGACGCGCTGATCGAAGCTGCGGATGCCGCGCTGTATCGCGCGAAGGATGCGGGGCGAAACCGGGTCGTCGTCGCCTGAAAACGTCTGCTGTTTGGCGAATTGTTACGGTCAATGTGACCGGAATAATCCGCCGTTACGGATTGCGGCGCGGGGATACGATCGCTTACAGCCTGGGCCGGAGCCGCTCGCTATGCTGGGTTTCATATTGAACCCGAGCAGGTGAACGCGATGAAGAAGGCCTTTTTGCTGATTGCCGGCGTCGCCGTGTTGTTGAGCGGCTGTATCGTGGTGCCTGACGGTGGCGGGTATTACGGTGGGGGTGGGTATTACCATCATCATCGTCATTGGGATTGACGTCTTCCGACCGAGCACTGCGTCATCATTCCGGATGTTTGAATTCGTTTCGGCATCCGGCAATGACGATGCGTGAGCGCCCATGCCGTTCGTACTCGATGGCACGCCGCTGGCAGCGGCAACGGACAGTTCCGTGCCCGCTCACTTCCCAATACAAAACCTGCTGAAAATCACCCCCAGCAGATCATCCGACGTGAACTCCCCGGTAATCGCATTGAGCTGCTCCTGCGCGAGCCGCAGCTCTTCGGCAAACAGATCGAGCGACTGCGCACGCTGCTCCGCATGATCCGCCGCCTGCGCGAGATGTTCCTGCGCGGCCCGCAGCGCGATCAGATGCCGCTCGCGCGCCAGATACACACCCTCGGCCCCCGCCTGCCACCCGGCGATCCGCAACAGCTCCGCGCGCAGCATGTCGATCCCGTCGCCGCGTTTCGCCGACAGATGCACCTCGGTCAGATCGCCTTCCGCCGCCGGATGCTCGACGCATGCCGGCACGCCGGTCAGGTCCGTCTTGTTCAGCACGCGCACCACCGGCACGCCGGCCGGAAACCGCGCGGCGATCGTTTCGTCGTCCGCCGTCATCCCCGTGCGCGAATCGAGCAGATGCAGCACGACGTCCGCGCGCTCGATCTCGCTCCACGTGCGCGCAATGCCGATCCGTTCGACTTCGTCCTCCGTCTCGCGCAACCCGGCCGTATCGATGATGTGCAGCGGAATCCCTTCGACCTGGATCGTCTGCGCCACCTTGTCGCGCGTCGTGCCGGCAATCGGCGTGACGATCGCCAGCTCGGCGCCCGCCAGCGCATTCAGCAGCGACGACTTGCCGACGTTCGGCTGCCCCGCGAGCACGACCGACAGCCCTTCACGCAACAACGCGCCCTGACGCGCATCGCCGAGCACGTGCGCGAGTTGCGCGCGGATCTTCGCGAGCTTGCCGCGCGCGTCGGCCGCTTCGAGGAAGTCGATTTCCTCCTCCGGAAAATCGAGCGTCGCCTCGACCAGCATCCGCAGCGTGATCACGTCGTCGACGAGCGTGTGGATCTGCCGCGAGAACGCGCCGTCGAGCGAACGTCCGGCCGAGCGCGCCGCGGCCTCGGTGCTCGCCTCGATCAGGTCGGCGACGGCCTCGGCCTGCGCGAGGTCGAGCTTGTCGTTCAGGAACGCGCGCCGCGTGAATTCGCCCGGTTCCGCGAGCCGTAGCCCGAAGCCGCGCCCCGCATCCAGGCAGCGCTGCAGCAGCAGCTGCATCACGATCGGCCCGCCATGCCCCTGCAGCTCGAGCACGTGCTCGCCGGTGTACGAATGCGGCGCCGGGAAATACAGCGCGATCCCGCGGTCGAGCGGCGCGCCGTGCGCGTCGAGAAACGGCACGTAGCTCGCATGACGCGGCGCGAGCTTCTGCCCGCACAACGCGTCGATCAGCGGCAGCGCGGCCGCCTCGCCGCCGCGCCCGAACGACACGCGGACGACCCCGATGCCGCCCCGGCCGGCAGCGGTGGCAATAGCGACGATCGGATCGGAATCGGTAGCGAGCATGGGAATCGGAGAAATCGGGTAATCAGCGAGTCAATGGTGCGCCCGCGCAACAGTTCGGGCACCGGAACGCCGGCATTGTAGCGTGCCGGCTCACACGCCACCGGCCGCGCCGCCGGATTCGGACACGCCCGAATTTATCCCGCCGGGGATAAGCCGAGTATCAGTTCGGCGTCATGACACACCGGCCATTTCGGACGAGTATGCGTGCCGGAGGGGCTTGGCACTACGTCCCTCAATTTCATTCCCCATTCTGATCAAGGGTGAGATTCGTCCGAATGAGATACGTTTATCCCATATGGTTGTCTGGGACGCGGCGATGGAATTGCACAATCTCCCCATGCCGACATCCGAAGAAAAAGCCGCGTTCTCGGAACGCCTGAAATTCGCCCTGCGGCGCAGCCCGGAGAAGGTCACGGGCGCGACGGAACTGGCGAACCGATTCAATCTGCGTCATCGCGGAACGCACCCCGTTTCGCCGCAAACCGCGCACAAATGGCTGACGGGCCGCACGATCCCGACGTCGGACAAACTCGAAACGCTCGCCGAATGGTTGCGCGTCGAAGTGCACTGGCTGCATTACGGGCCGTCGCCAAGCGTAATCGAACATCCGACGCCGCAACCGCTGCCGCGCGACGAACGTTATCCGCCGACACCCGAGACGATCGAACTCGCATCGAAGATCGAGGCCTTGTCGCCGCATCAGCGCTACCTCGTGCAGGAACTGGTCGAGCAGTTCTACGGCGATCCGAAACTCGAAGCGAAGAAAGCCTGAACGGCAGCAGCCGCACGCGCCGCCGGCGTCGTCGCCGCGAAACAAAAAAGCCGCATGGTCATGAACCATGCGGCTTTTTTTGCGAGCATCGCGGACGGCGGGCCGCCCGCGGCTGCAACGCGCGTCAGGCCGGCTTCTTCTTGACGCCGCCGAGCTTGCGCGTGATGTAGTACTGCTGCGCGATCGACAGCACGTTGTTCACGACGTAGTACAGCACGAGACCTGCCGGGAAGAAGAAGAACATCACCGAGAACGCGATCGGCATGAACTTCATCATCTTCGCCTGGACCGGGTCCGGCGGCGTCGGGTTCAGGCTCGTCTGCACGAACATCGACACGGCCATCAGCACCGGCAGGATGAAGAACGGATCGCGTTGCGACAGGTCGTGAATCCACAGAATCCACGGTGCGCCGCGCATTTCCACCGACGCGAGCAGCACCCAGTACAGCGAGATGAACACCGGGATCTGGATCACGACCGGCAGGCAGCCGCCGAACGGATTGACCTTCTCGGTCTTGTACAACTCCATCAGCGCGGCGTTCATCTTCTGCGGATCGCTCTTGAAGCGTTCGCGCAGCGCCTGCATGCGCGGCGTGATTTCCTTCATGCGCGCCATCGACTTGTAGCTCGCGGCCGACAGCGGGAAGAACACGGCCTTGATCAGCACCGTCAGCAGCACGATCGCCCAGCCCCAGTTGCCGACATAGCCATGGATCTTCTCGAGCAGCCAGAACAGCGGCTTCGCGATGATCGTCACCCAGCCGTAGTCCTTCACGAGCTCCAGGCCCGGCGCGATGCCTTCGAGCATGCGCTCTTCTTCCGGACCGGCGAACAGGCGCGCCTGCACGTCGGCCGACTGGCCCGGCGCGATCGCGGCGACCGGCTGCTTCACGCCGACGCGGTACAGCGCCGGATCGATCTTTTCAGCGTAGATGTCGCGCTTCGCGCCCTGCTGCGGGATCCACGCCGACGCGAAGTAGTGCTGCACCATCGCGACCCAGCCGTTGTCCGCGGACTTCTCGAAGTTCGCCTTGTTCTTGTCGAGGTCGCTGAAGTCGATCTTCTGGAAGTGCTTCGCGTCCGTGTAGACCGCCGGCCCGAGGAACGTGTGCGAGAACATCGGCGTTTCGACGGCCGTGTTGTCGCGAACGAGTTCCATGTAGACCGTCGGCGTGACGGGCGCCGTGCCGACGTTGTCGATCTTGGTGTCGACGCCGATCACGTAGCTGCCGCGCGTGAACGTGTAGGTCTTCACGACCTTCACGCCGCCCTTCACCGGCGATTCGAACGACAGCTTCAGCGTGTTCTGGTCGCCCGTCAGCGACGTCGAGCCGGGGTTCAGCTGCGTGTAGACGTCGTTGTGGTTCGGGAAATCGCCGCCGAGCAGGCCCGTGCGTGCGAGGTACGTGTGGCCGGCCGTGTGGTCGAACAGCGTGATGTACAGGTCGGGCTGCTTGCCGTCGCCCTGCTTCTTCAGCGTCAGCTTCGCGAGCGTGCCGCCGCGCGTGTCGATTTCGCCGTCGTACACGTCGGTCGAGAACTTCACGAGCTGCGCCTGCGCGGCCGGGGCCGTCGTCGACGGCGCGGCGCCGGCTGCGGCGGCAGGCACGTCACCTGCGGTCGTCGTCGCGCCCGTGCCCGATGCGCCGCCGGCAGCGGCCGGAGCCGTGTGCGTGGCGCTCGGGAAGAACATCGACGGGCGTCCATGGTCCCGCTGCCAGTTGTCGTACAGCATGACAGCTGACATGAAGAAGATCACCCATAGGACGGTGCGTTTGATATCCATGCGTTGTCTCAGAGTCGATGGGACCGCGCGTCGGCTTCGCCGCGAGCGCGAGTGTCGGAGTTGGGCGGCGGGACGAGGTCGATGCCGCCCGCGGAAAACGGATGGCATCGGCACACGCGCCTGACGGCGAGATACGTGCCGCGCGCGGCGCCATGATACTGGATTGCCTCGCGCGCGTAATCCGAACAGGAAGGATAAAAACGGCAACGGTTGCCGAGCATCGGGCTCACGGCAACCTTGTAGAAGCGCAGCAAGGCGATCAATACCGTTTTCATACCTTGGGCGGCGCCGTACGACGCCGCGTCAAAACCGGCCGGGCGGGCGCGAACGCCGCGCGGGGCACGGATGCGTCACTCGGACGCGGGCTTCGACGCACGGCGGGCGATTTCCCGGACTGCCCTGTCGAGCAGTTCGCGGATCTCGGCCGCGCACATCGCCGCGAGCGGGGCGGAAGCCGCGCTCGGCAGCGCTTTCTTGTCGAAGCGCGTGTGCTGCCGCAGCAGCAGGTCGTAACCTGCGAATTCGGCGCGGCGCAGGCGAAACTGATCGCGCGCCAGCCGCTTCACGAGGTTACGGGTGACCGCTCGCGGCGCATACTTCTTGCCGATGACGAGCCCCAGGCGTGCGGGCTGACCGGTCGGCTTGCCGTAAATCACGAAGTGCGCGGAGCGCCGCCAGGGGCGCAAACGAAAAACGGATGAAAATTCATCCGTTTTCAGAAGTCGCGCAGCTTTCGGGAAGGCGGCTTTCGTCTGCGACGGATTCGCACCCGGCTCGACGGCACCTTCCGCAGGACTGCGGACGGCGGACACAGCGCGCAACCTGCCTTAGATGGCGAGGCGCTTGCGGCCCTTCGCGCGGCGAGCGTTGATGACCTTGCGGCCACCTGCCGTCTTCATGCGGACACGGAAGCCATGGGTGCGCTTGCGGCGCGTCACGGACGGTTGGTAAGTACGTTTCATGATGTTCTCACTTGTTCGAGAATGTCGAAATTCAGGGGACCGCGTGCCCTTAACCGGAGGCATTCGGGCGAACGCAATCGCCGGGAATACAGGATTGGTTTTCGCGGAACCCGCTATTTAAACCGTTTTTCTCTTGACGGTCAATACTTTACGAGTCGTCCGCCTGTGCCGGCCCGCGCCGATCCGGCCCCGCGACCCACACAACCGGCCTGTGGATAAGTCCCGCTGTGGCCGCGTTTGGCGTTAGAATCTCGCCTTATCTCCAAGAATCCCGCACGCCGCTTCGGCTCGCGCCTGCCCCTCCAAGACTGTGACGCAGGCGTCCGAGGCACGCTCGCACGACCGCTTCGGGCCTTGTTGCGCAACCGCGACAAGGGCGCCGGCGAGCCGCGCTGTGCACGCAAAAAACGACAGTTACTTGATGAACGATTTCTGGCAACACTGTTCCGCACTGCTGGAGCGCGAGCTGACGCCCCAGCAGTACGTGACGTGGATCAAACCCTTGGCCCCGGTGGCCTTCGATGCGTCGGCGAACACGCTGTCCATCGCCGCGCCGAACCGCTTCAAGCTGGACTGGGTCAAGAGCCAGTTTTCGGGCCGGATCGCCGATCTGGCCCGCGAATTCTGGAACACGCCGATCGAAGTCCAGTTCGTCCTCGATCCGAAGGCCGGCATGCGCAGCGCCCCCGCGGGTGCCGCACCGGCCGTCCCGCGTGCACCGCTGGCGCCGAACGGCCCCGCCGCGACGGTCGCCGCGATCGCCGCCAACCTGACCGCGAATGCTTCCGCTGCGCCCGCCGCGCCGGCCGACGTGCCGATGACGCCGTCGGCGGCCGCCGCGCACCACCTGAACGCCGACGACGCCGACATCGACCTGCCGAGCCTGCCCGCGCACGAAGCGGCGGCCGGCCGCCGCACGTGGCGTCCGGGCCCGGGCGCCGCGCCCGCGAACGGCGGCGAAGCCGATTCGATGTACGAACGTTCGAAGCTGAACCCGGTGCTCACGTTCGACAACTTCGTGACCGGTAAAGCCAACCAGCTCGCGCGCGCCGCCGCGATCCAGGTCGCGGACAACCCCGGCATCTCGTACAACCCGCTGTTCCTGTACGGCGGCGTCGGCCTCGGCAAGACCCACCTGATCCACGCGATCGGCAACCAGTTGCTGCTCGACAAGGCCGGCGCGCGCATCCGCTACATCCACGCCGAGCAATACGTGTCGGACGTGGTGAAGGCGTACCAGCGCAAGGCGTTCGACGACTTCAAGCGCTACTACCATTCGCTCGACCTGCTGCTGATCGACGATATCCAGTTCTTCTCCGGCAAGTCGCGCACGCAAGAGGAATTCTTCTACGCGTTCGAGGCGCTCGTCGCGAACAAGGCGCAGGTGATCATCACCAGCGACACGTATCCGAAGGAGATTTCGGGCATCGACGATCGCCTGATCTCGCGCTTCGACTCGGGCCTCACCGTCGCGATCGAGCCGCCCGAGCTGGAAATGCGCGTCGCGATCCTGATGCGCAAGGCGCAGTCGGAAGGCGTGAACCTGTCGGAAGACGTCGCGTTCTTCGTCGCGAAGCACCTGCGCTCGAACGTGCGCGAGCTCGAAGGCGCGCTGCGCAAGATCCTCGCGTATTCGAAGTTCCACGGCCGCGAGATCTCGATCGAGCTGACCAAGGAAGCGCTGAAGGACCTGCTGACCGTGCAGAACCGGCAGATTTCGGTCGAGAACATCCAGAAGACCGTCGCCGACTTCTACAACATCAAGGTCGCGGACATGTATTCGAAGAAGCGTCCCGCGAACATCGCGCGGCCGCGGCAGATTGCGATGTACCTGGCGAAGGAACTCACGCAGAAGAGCCTGCCGGAAATCGGCGAGCTGTTCGGCGGGCGCGATCACACCACCGTGCTGCACGCGGTGCGCAAGATCGCCGACGAGCGCAGCAAGGACGCGCAGCTCAACCACGAGCTGCACGTGCTGGAACAGACGCTGAAGGGCTGAGCGCGCGCCGCGCTTGATAATTCGGCCTCCGCCCCAATTTAAGGGGGGCGGTTCGGTTTTGAGGCACAATACTGGTTTGACCGCCCCGGTGGTGGCGGGCCAAGAGCCCGGCCGGCGGGGCGCTGCGTGGCTGCTGCGCTGCAGGCCGTTACTCAACGAAGGAACTCTATGCAACTGGTCAAGACCGAACGAGACACCCTCCTCAGGCCGCTGCAAACGGTCAGCGGCATCGTCGAACGCCGCCATACGTTGCCGATCCTCGCCAACCTGCTGATCACCAAGAACGGCCCGGACGTTTCATTCCTGTCGACCGACCTGGAGCTGCAGATCACCACGCGCGCCGATTTCGGCGTCGGCGGCGACCAGATCGCGACCACCGTCGCGGCCCGCAAGCTGCTCGACATCCTGCGTGCGATGCCTGACGGCCAGGTCACGCTGTCGCTCGCCGACAAGCGCCTCACCGTTCAATCGGGCAAGAGCCGCTTCGCGCTGCAAACGCTGGCGGCCGACGAGTTCCCGACCGTCGCGCAGGCGAAGGATTTCGGCGCCACGCTCACCGTCCCGCAGAAGTCGTTCCGCCAGTTGCTCGGCATGGTGCACTTCGCGATGGCGCAGCAGGACATCCGCTACTACCTGAACGGCATGCTGCTCGTCGTCGACGGCGACCAGCTGATGGCCGTGGCCACCGACGGCCACCGCCTCGCGTTCTCGTCGATGAAGCTCGAAGGCGGCACGTTCGGCCGCCAGGAAGTCATCGTGCCGCGCAAGACGATTCTCGAGCTGCAGCGCCTGCTCGAAGACATCGACGACACCGTCACCATCGACATCGCGCAGACCCAGGCCAAGTTCACGTTCGGCCAGGTCGAGCTCGTGTCGAAACTCGTCGAGGGCAAGTTCCCCGACTTCCAGCGCGTGATCCCGAAGGCGCACAAGAACACGTTCGAGATCGGCCGCGAAGAACTGCAGCGTTCGCTGCAGCGCGCGGCGATCCTGACCTCGGACAAGTTCAAGGGCGTGCGCTGCATCATCGCGCCGGGCCAGTTGAAGATCATGTCGACCAACGCCGATCAGGAAGAGGCGCAGGAAGAACTCGAAATCGCCTACCAGGGCGATACCGTCGACATCGGCTTCAACGTCACGTACCTGCTCGACGTGCTCGCGAACCTGAAGGTCGACACCGTGCAGGTGAGCCTCGGCGACGCCAGCTCGAGCGCGCTGATCACCGTGCCCGAGAACGACGAGTTCAAGTATGTCGTGATGCCGATGCGCATCTGACGCGCTCGACATCGCGACACACACCAGGGGGCGGCAAGCCCCTTTGGCGTTTTTATGGCGAACTGACAACCCGTCCCTTTGGTGCCTTTTCGGCACCTGGGGCGGGCCAGGAAACTGGAGCGGCCCGGCGATTTCTCGCTGAAACGCACCGCGCCGCCACGAGAGTGGCCCCGCAGAACCGGAAGATATCCATGAGTGAACAGCACAATTCGCAACCCGATAACAGCAGCTACGGCGCCTCGTCGATCCAGATCCTCGAAGGTCTGGAAGCGGTGCGCAAGCGCCCCGGGATGTACATCGGCGACACGTCGGACGGCACCGGTCTGCACCACCTCGTGTTCGAGGTGCTCGACAACTCGATCGACGAAGCGTTGGCCGGGTACTGCAACGACATCCACGTGACGATTCACGCCGACAACTCGATTTCCGTGACCGACAACGGCCGCGGGATTCCGACCGACGTGAAGATGAACGACAAGCACGAACCGAAGCGCAGCGCCGCCGAGATCGTGATGACCGAGCTGCACGCCGGCGGCAAGTTCGACCAGAACAGCTACAAGGTGTCGGGCGGCCTGCACGGCGTGGGCGTGTCGTGCGTGAACGCGCTGTCGAGCTGGCTGCGCCTCACCGTGCGCCGCGACGGCAAGAAGCGTTTCATGGAGTTCCACCGCGGCGTCGCGCAGGATCGCGTGATCGAGGTGGTGGACGGCGTGGAAGTGTCGCCGATGCTCGTGACCGGCGACACCGAGAACCGCGGCACCGAAGTGCACTTCATGGCCGATCCGACCATTTTCGGCACGGTCGAGTATCACTACGACATCCTCGCGAAGCGGATGCGCGAGCTTTCGTTCCTGAACAACGGCGTGCGGATTCGCCTCACCGACCTGCGTTCGGGCAAGGAAGACGATTTCGCGTTCGCCGGCGGTGTGAAGGGCTTCGTCGAATTCATCAACAAGACGAAGAGCACGCTGCACCCGACGGTGTTCTTCGCCAACGGCGAGAAGGACGGCGTGGGCGTCGAAGTCGCGATGCAGTGGAACGACAGCTACAACGAAAACGTGCTGTGCTTCACGAACAACATTCCGCAGCGCGACGGCGGCACGCACTTGACCGGCCTGCGGGCCGCGATGACGCGCGTCATCAACAAGTACATCACCGACAACGAAATCGCGAAGAAGGCGAAGGTCGAGACGACCGGCGACGACATGCGCGAAGGGCTGTCGTGCGTGCTGTCCGTGAAGGTGCCGGAGCCGAAGTTCAGCTCGCAGACGAAGGACAAGCTGGTGTCGTCCGAAGTGCGTGCGCCGGTTGAGGAAGTTGTGGCGAAGGCTCTGGAAGAATTCCTGCTGGAAACGCCGATCGACGCGAAGATCATCTGCGGGAAGATCGTTGAGGCTGCGCGGGCGCGTGATGCTGCGCGGAAGGCGCGTGAGATGACGCGCCGTAAGGGCGTGCTCGATGGCGTTGGCCTGCCGGGCAAGCTCGCTGACTGCCAGGAGAAAGACCCGGCGAAGTGCGAAATCTACATCGTCGAGGGTGACTCGGCAGGCGGGTCGGCCAAGCAAGGGCGTGATCGGAAGTTCCAGGCGATCCTGCCGCTGCGCGGCAAGGTGCTGAACGTCGAGAAGGCACGCTACGACAAGCTGCTGTCGTCGGAACAGATCGTCACGCTCGTGACCGCGCTTGGGTGCGGGATCGGCAAGGAAGACTACAACCTCGACAAGCTGCGCTATCACCGCATCATCATCATGACCGACGCGGACGTCGACGGTGCGCACATCCGGACGCTGCTGCTCACGTTCCTGTATCGCCAGATGCCGGACATGATCGAGCGCGGGTACGTGTATATCGCGCAGCCGCCGCTTTACAAGATCAAGGCGGGCAAGGACGAACGGTATCTGAAGGACGACGTGGAGCTCAACGCGCACATGCTGCGGTTGGCGCTGCAAGGGTCGGAGCTCGTGCCGGGTGAGAATGCGGCGGCGATTTCTGGGGATGCGCTTGGGGAGCTGGCACGGTCGTATCTGCTGTCGCAGAGCGTGATCGAGCGGTTGAGCCGGTTGTATGACCCGGCCGCGCTGGAAGCGGTCATGGATGGGGTGGTGATCGATCTCTCCAATGAGGCTTCGACGGAGGCTTCGGCGAAGGCTCTTCATGCTGCTTTGCATGATGAAGCGCTGAAGAACGAAGTGCGGGTTGTGCCTTCGTATGACGCGGTTCGCGAACAGCGGGCGCTGCATGTCGAGCGGACGCATCACGGCAACGTGCGCGTTTCGGTCATCGACCAGGAATTCCAGCACACGGCGGATTATCAGCAGCTCGTGACGACGGCGAATACGTTCAAGGGGCTGATTGGGGAAGGTGCGGTCATCAAGCGCGGTGAGCGCAGCATGGCCGTGGCGGACTTCAAGAGCGCGATGAAGTGGCTGCTTGCGGATGCTGAACGCAACGTCTCCAAACAACGCTATAAGGGGCTCGGCGAGATGAACCCCGAGCAGCTGTGGGAAACGACGATGGATCCGGCGGTGCGGCGCCTGCTGCGTGTGCAGATCGAGGACGCGATTGCGGCGGATGGGATCTTTACTACCCTCATGGGGGATGACGTCGAGCCGCGACGGGCGTTTATCGAGTCGAATGCGTTGCGGGCGGGGAATATTGACGTTTGATGTTCTGTAGATAGACACATAACCTGAGAAAAACGGCCCCATAAGTTGAGAAACTTTGAACTGACCCCACGAAGTTGGACTAGATCCAACCTTTGGGGTGTTTTTCATGACGAAGTACGACGAACGTTTTCGGCGTCGAGTGGTTCAGGCGTACCTGGCTGGAGAGGCCGGCACCAAGACACTTGCTCACCGTTACGG
>NZ_JACCQA010000021.1:0-121565 GCF_015712215.1 Burkholderia sp. 9779_493 | reverse complement strand
GTGCGGCACATGCCGCACGCGCCCTTTTGCGCGATTCGTCGAAATGGCGGGCCGGCAGGCCCGCGTGCGCCGCTTAGCGCGCGCCGATCGAATACGGGCGGTTCAGCGCCGCGTCGCGATCGATCTTGCGCATGCGGAATTCGAGATCGTAGATGTCGGTGGCTTCGGCCAGGTACGCGTCGGTGCGCTCTTTCGCGGCCTTTTCAGCGTTCTTGGTCAGCATCAGGAAGAGGTGGCTCAGCAGGTACATGTTCGATCTCGCTATTCAAAGGTTCTGGACTAGGGTTTTCCCGAATTATAGGGAAAACCCTAGCCTTTGACCAGCGTCGATCAAACGATGCGTCGTTCGGTCGCCACAGTGCGCTGATTGGCTTCGAAAAAGGCCCAGATCATCGCGCTTGCGTCGGGGCCGACTGCCGCATGAAACGGCACGGCTTCGTCGCCGCCGGCCCACGCGTGATCGAGCCCTTTCACATGGCACAGCCGCACCACCGGCTCGCCGTCGCGGCACACATCGGTGATCTGGGCGCCCGTTTCGCGCGTCTCGACCCGTTCGCCGCCGCGCAGCGCGCCGCGGCTGTCGGCGAGCCCGTTCAGACGCATGAACTGTACGGTCAGTTGATCGGCATTCTTTGGCGCGACGACATGATCGCCGTCGCCCTGGACGATCAGCGCGGGCATGCCCGGATACGCGCCGCCCTCGACCAGCGCATCGACCGCCGCGGCCGGGTTCTGCCGCAGGCCGCGCCGCATCACGTCCATCGCGGTGATGCCGGAATTCGCCTCGCCCAGCGCCGGCCCCGAGTGCAATGCGACCGCCGCGAAACGGTCCGGATGGTGCAGTGCAAGAAGCGACGCCAGACCGGCGCCGGCCGACAACCCCGCCACGTAGACGCGCGACGCGTCGAAGCCGTGTTCGTCGACCAGCGCGTCGACCAGCGACACCACCGCATTCGCCTCGCCGCGCCCCGCGCGGTCGGTGTCCTCATACCAGTGCCAGCAGCCGTGCGCGTGCGCGCGCAGCGACTGTTCCGGATACAGCACCGCGAAGCCGTGCTTGTCGGCCAGCAGGTTCATCCGCGTGCCCTGCGCGAATTCGTCGACCGACTGCTGGCAGCCGTGCAGCATCACGACGAGCGGCATCGCGCCGCGCCGGCGGCCGGGCGGCACGTAGAGCCCGTACGCGAGATTCTGGACGAGGCGGCCGAGCGCGGGCGCCATCGGATGCTCGCCGCGCGTCCATTCGCCCGCGGCCCACGCGGCCGCGCGCGGCCGCACGCGCGATTCGCGTGGCGGGGACGGATCGGATACGGCGGAAGAGGTGGCGGCCTCGAGTGCGTCGCGTGTGATGCGCTGCGCATCGCGCGCCGCGCGCTTGGCGGCCGGAGACAGCATGCGTTTCATGCCGCCCAGCCATACCTTGGTCAGACTTTTGGTCATCGATCGGGCTCGCAGTCAGGAAAAATAGGGGCGCCATGAAGGCACCACAACGGGTGCATCGTTCGACTTTGTGCAATGCACCATAACATTGTTTCTGGGATTTTTCCTGCGCGCCGATAGTTCCCGGCGGCGCAAAAAACGGGCCTCATGCGGACGCGGCGCTATACTGGGGTTTCGCCGCTTGTATCCGTTGTAGTCGTTCTTCCCGGCTCGCGCGTTGATTTAAGCATCCTCCCCGCCTTCGTTCGTCCCCTTCCGATGTTCGACCTGTCCTCTCACCTGTGGATCATGATCACCGCGTTCGGCGGCGCCGGCCTGACCTTGCCGCTCGCGATCACGATTGCCGTCTGGCTCGCGCTCGGCTACTCGTGGCAGCGCGCGGCCGCATGGCTCGGCGTGCTCGCGGCCGCGATCGGCGTGGTGGCGCTCACCAAGATCGCGTTCCTCGGCTGGGGCATCGGCATTCGTGCGTGGGATTTCACCGGGTTCAGCGGCCATGCGATGCTGTCGACGTCGGTGTATCCGGTCGCGATTTTCCTCGCGCTGATCCGCACGCGCACGCCGGTGCGGATCGCCGGCATCGCGCTCGGCCTGGCGGCCGGCATCGCGGTGGGCGTGTCGCGCGTCGCGCTCGACGCGCATTCGCCGTCCGAATCGATCACCGGCTGCATCGTCGGCGCGATCGCCGCGCTCGCGTTCATCGCCGGCTCGTGGCGGGCGGTGCCGCACCGCTGGTCGGTGCCCGCGGTCGTCGCGAGCCTCGCGCTCGTCACCGTGGCGCTGCACGGCATCACGGTGCCGTCGCATCGCTGGGTCACGAAGGTCGCGCTGCAACTGTCGGGCCACGAGCGCCCGTTCGTCCGCGCGCGCTGGAAGGCCAACCCGAACTACCATCCCGCGTCGCAGCCATCGTCGCTGCAGCGCACCGAATCGGCGCCGCGCACGCTTCACACGTGACCGGCAGCCCGGCCGTCACGCCCGCCCCTTTTCACGTCTGACCATTTCATGCGCACCGTCGCATGAACAGTATGTCGAGCGTTATAACCCGCCCTATATTACGATTACGGTTTCCACCCATTCGAAACGAATCCACCATGCGCTCAACCGTCCGTCCGCTTCGCCGCACCCTGCTTCGCCTGCTGCCGATCGCCACGCTTGCCGCCGGGTTCGCGTTCAGCGCGCCCGCTTCCGCCGCCGACGAACTGGTCGTGTCGGCCGCCGCCAGCCTGACGAACGCATTCAAGGCCGTCGGCGACGCGTACGAGAAGCAGCATCCGGACACCAAGGTGCTGTTCAACTTCGGCGCATCGGACGTGCTGATGCAGCAGATCGCCAAGGGCGCGCCGGCCGACGTGTTCGCGTCGGCTGACCAGAAGGCGATGGATCGCGCGGTGAACGAAAAGGTGATCGTGCCCGGCACGCGCCGCGATTTCGCGGCGAACTCGCTGGTGCTGATCGTGCCGGCGGACAGCCACGCGGCCGCGCCGACGTCGCTGAACGACCTGACCGCGCCCGGCGTGAAACGCATCGCGTACGGCGACCCGGCCTCGGTGCCGGTCGGCCGCTACACCGAGGGCGCGCTGCGCGCGGCCGGCGTGTGGGATGCGGTCAGCGCGAAGGGCGTGCTGGCCGCCAACGTGCGCCAGAGCCTCGACTACGTCGCCCGCGGCGAGGTCGACGCGGGCTTCGTGTTCGGCACCGACGCCGCGATCATGCCGGGCCGCGTGAAGGTCGCGCTGACGGTGCCGACCCGGACGGCCATCACCTACCCGATCGCCGTGGTCAAGGACAGCCGCCACGCCGCGCAGGCGCAGTCGTTCATCGATTTCGTCGCGTCGTCCCAGGGCCAGGCCGTGCTGTCGACGTTCGGCTTCAAGCCCGCCAAGTGAGCGACTCGCGATGCAAGACGCCTGGGTCCCGCTGCTGCTGTCGCTGAAGGTCGCCGGCTGGGCGACCGCGCTCGACATCGTGCTCGGCGTCGCGGCCGCGTTCGTGCTCGCGCGCTGGCGCTCGCCGTTGCGCGACGTCGTCGACTCCGTGCTGACGCTGCCGCTCGTGCTGCCGCCGACGGTGCTGGGCTATTACCTGCTCGTGCTGCTCGGCCGGCGCGGCGTGTTCGGCGCGTGGCTCGACACGCTCGGCATCGAGCTGGTGTTCACGTGGCAAGGTGCGGTGATCGCGTCGATGGTCGTCGCGTTTCCGCTGATCCTGAAATCGGCGCGCGCGGCGTTCGAAGGCGTCGACCCGCATCTCGAGCGCGCCGCGCGCACGCTCGGGCTCGGCGAAGTCGCGGTGTTCTTCCGCGTGACGCTGCCGCTCGCCACGCGCGGGATTCTCGCGGGCGCGCTGCTCGCGTTCGCGCGCGCGCTCGGCGAATTCGGCGCGACGCTGATGATCGCGGGCAACCTGCCCGGCCGCACGCAGACGCTGTCGGTCGCGATCTACGCGGCCGTGCAGGCCGGCGACGACAACACGGCCAATTTCCTCGTGCTGGTGACGTCGATCACCTGCGTGCTCGTGCTGCTCGCGACCGGCTGGCTCGTGCCGTCGCGCGCCCGGCGGAGCCAGCTGACATGAAGCACCTGTTCCATCCGTATCGCCGGCGGAGGCCCGCATGAGCCTCGTCGTCGACATCCGCAAGACCTACGCGAACGCCGAGCGGCGCTTCACGCTCGACATGTCGTTCACCGCGACGACGCAGCGCGTCGTGCTGTTCGGACCGTCGGGCGCGGGCAAGAGCATGACGCTGCAGGCGATCGCCGGGCTGCTGACGCCCGACGCGGGCACGATCACGCTGAACGGCGAGCCGTTGTTCGACGCCGCGCGCCGCATCGACGTGCCGACCCGCGAACGCCGGGTCGCGTACCTGTTCCAGGACTACGCGCTGTTCCCGCATCTGAACGTGCGGCAGAACATCGCGTTCGGGCTCACGTCCGGGCTGCGCAACCCGCGCGCGAAGGCGGTGCCGCCGGAGGTCGCGTACTGGCTGCGCGCGTTCGACCTCGAAGCGCTCGCGGGGCAATATCCGTCGCAGTTGTCGGGCGGGCAGAAGCAGCGCGTGGCGCTCGCGCGTGCGCTGGTCGCGCAGCCGCGCATTCTGCTGCTCGACGAACCGTTCGCGGCGCTCGACGGCGCGATGCGCCAGCGCATGCGCCACGAGCTCGCCGAACTGCAGGCGCGGCTCGACATCCCGATGGTGCTGATCTCCCACGACCCCGACGACGTCGCCGCGTTCGGCGACCAGGTCGTGCAGTTGAGCGAAGGACGCGTGCAGGCGAGCCCGCCGCACGCCGAGTGGCCGACGCGCGTCACCTGAACGCGCGACGCCGTGGTCGTGAGCGTGGCGCCGGTCGCCACGTTGGAGCCTGAGAGAAGCCGCAGCGCGGCACATGCTGAAAGCGGACACGAAGCCGGTGCGATGCGGACGAACGCGGCACCGGCTTCGCGCCGTCACCGCACGCCGGCCACGGGAGCCGCGCGGGCGGCCGGGTCAGCCCGTCACCGCCAGGATCACGCTCGATGCCTTGAACAGCGCGATCGCCCGCCGGCCGGCGTCGAGCTGCAACGCATCGACGCTGTCGTTGGTCACGACGGCCGTCAGCGTCCCGCCGCCGTCGAGCGCGAGCGTCACCTCGCTGTTCACCGCGCCCGCCGCGACGACGTCGACGCTGCCGTGCAGCCGGTTGCGCGCGGACACTTTCAGATCGGACCCGCCATCGTCGACCGCGAGCACGACCCACGACGCCTTCACCAGCGCGCACGCGTCCGCCCCTTCCCGCAGCCCCAGCGCGTCGGCGCTTTCGTGCGTCAGCACGGCGACGACCGACTGTCCGCCGGGCAACGCAAGCGTCACCTCGTCGTTGACGGTGCCGCGCACGATCGACGCGACCTTGCCGAACAACTGGTTGCGCGCGCTGGTCTTCATCCCGATCCGGCCGATCAGCGCCCAGTCGACGTCGAAGCCGGCCACGGCCGCGCTCGCGGCCTCGATGAAGCGGCGATGCTCGCGCTCGATCGTGCGGAATGCGGCGATCAGCGACGTCGCGCGCGGCGTCAGCGTCGTGCCGCCACCGCCCTTGCCGCCCGTCGAACGCGCGACGAGCGGTTCGCCGGCGAGATTGTTCATCGTGTCGACCGCATCCCACGCGGCCTTGTAGCTGAGGCCGACGGCCTTCGCCGCGCGCGTGATCGAACCGGTGTCGCCGATCGCCGCGAGCAACGCGATGCGCGTCGCGCCGCCGAGCGTCTGGTCGCCGGCGCGCAGCCACAGCTCGCCGCCCAGTTCGAGCGGTTCGGCGGACGAGGAGGAATGCGGAGCGTCGGTCATCATCGGCATGCGTGCGGGAAACGGGCGGCCATTATAGGGTCGGCGCGCAGCGCTCAGCCCGGCTTGCCGTCGAGCTTCGGCGGCCGCAGGCTGGCCAGCAGCGTCTCAGCGTCGCGCGCCGCGCGCTGTTCGAGCGCGGCGCCGTAGCCGCGCACGAAACCGAGCTGATACGGCGGCGCCGCGAGTTGCTCGAGATGGTGCAGCGCAACCATCGCGTCGTTCGCTTCGCCGAGCACGCTCTGCACGCGCGTGAGCGTCTTGACCGTCTCGTTGCGCGTGCGGCGCGACGCGAGCGACGCGAAGAATTCGAGCGCGTAGCGCAGCCGCTTCGCGTCGATCCGCACCTGATGGCGTGCCGCCGTATCGAGCGACGTGAGCGACGGCGATCCATAGAGATCACCGAACAGCCGCCGCACGCGCTTGGTCGCGTGACGCCGCAGCGACGGTGCGTCGTCGTCGTCGGCCGCCGGCAGCGCGAGCGCGCTCAGCCATTCGAGCCAGCCGAGCGTCAGCCGCGCATAGCGGGCCGAATGCAGCGCCTGGCGCAGCTCGACGCGCGCGGCCATCGACTGCGCGCGGGCGGCGTCGAGCGTGCCGTCCCAGTCGCTGCCGCCGCCGTCGGCCGCGATCAGCGCGGGCAGGCTCTCGGTCGCGAACACGTCCCAATCGCGCACCGTGCCGAGCAGCGCGGCGAGCCAGCGCAGGTCGACGCCGAGCGTGTCCTTCCATTGATCGTCGGTAAAGCGCGGGAAGAAACGCATCAGCGTGCGCAGGCGGCGCAGCGCGACGCGCATCTGGTGCACGAATTCGGGATCGTCGCGCTCGAGCACGCCGCATTCGTTGCCGAGCCATTGCGCGGTGATGTCGCCGGACAGCGCGAACAACGCGGCGCGCTGCGTGCGGATGCCGGTCAGGTCGACGGACTGCGCCTTGACCAGCACGGCGGCCACCGGTCCGCCCGCACAGGTGCGGTCGATCACGCTCGTCAGTTGCACGAAGGCGGGCCACGCGCCGCTCAGTTCGCGCGCCGCGGCAAACAGCGCATGCAGCGCGGCCGTGCGCGCGGCGACGGTTTCCCAGTCGGGCGCGGCCAGGCGCAGCTCGACGTAGCGGCGCGGCGGCTCGCCTCCGCCATGCAGCGTGATGTCGTCGAGCGTCATCTCGACCACGACGCCGCTGTCGTCGGCCCAGCGCCCGCGCCGCCGCTCGCTGACGATGCGCAGCGCCGCCGCCTGGGCGCGCGCTTCGTCGGTGTCCGGTGCAACGCCGCCGGTTTCGGCAGCCGCCGCATCGGCCTCGGCCTCGGCTGCGGTACGTGTCGCGGGTATCGGCAGCGGCGTCGCGACGACGATCCCCGCGTGCTCCGCGTCGAACAGTTCACGCTGCGTGACGCCGGGAGCGAACGTCTGCGTGCGCGAGGCGACGACCCGCGTGCCGTGCGCGTTCGATTCGACCCAGGTCCACCAGTTCGCGCCGGGGCTCCGCTCGGCCTCCTCGATCTGGCACGGCTCGATCGTCACGCGCTCGTGGCCGCGCCGCATCCGGACCTGCGGGCAGATCCGCCACGCGCGCACGAGTTCGGCGCCGAACTCGCGCTGCGCGCCCCGGGCGCGGCTCGCGCCCTTGACCGGCCACCCTTCCAGCGACAGCGACAACACGATTTCCAGCACACGCGACATGGAGGCTCCTGCACATGAAGGACCGCCGGCGCATCGACCGCGCCGGCGTCGCTCGTGAAGCAGCTTCCATAGTACACGCCGCCCAAACGCGCAGGCGTCGATCCGGCCCCGCCGCCCTGTGGCAGGTCAAGCCGGCACGTCAGACCGCGTATTGCGCGATGCCGTTGCCGAACGACCAGTCCTCCTTCAGCACTTCGACCAGACTGATGAATACGTCTTCCTGCCGCACGCCGGGCTGCTGCGCGAGGTTCTCGGCGATCGTCCGGTACAGCGCCCGCTTCTGCTCGAGCGTGCGCGTGTTGTTCGCGGTGATCTGGATCATCACGAGATCGTCGCTGCGCTCGATATCGTAGTAGTGACGGCCGAACACGAAGTTCTCGGCCGCATGCTCGGTTACGACCATGAAGATGTCGTCCTCCGGCACGTTGAACGTGTGCATCAGCGCGCGGTGCACGCCGTCGACGAGGGCCCTGCGGTAGGCGGCCGGTTTGCCTTCGCGTACGGCGATACGGGTGAATGGCATGGTGCTGCTCCTGTCGGTGAGTGACGTTGAAGAACGAAAACACAGCGTCAGGTTAGGCGCGCCAACTTATAATGAACAGTCATTGATGAATATTTCATTCATTTTCATCTGAAATGAAAGTACTCAATCTCGATGCCGTCCGTGCGTTCGTGCTGGTCGCCGACCTCGCCAGCTTCACGCGCGCCGCCGATGCGCTCGGCACCACCCAATCGGCCGTCAGCCTGAAGCTGAAGCGGCTGGAGGCGCATCTCGGCAAGCCGCTGCTGGCGCGCACGCCGCGCGTCGTCAAGCTGGCCGCCGACGGTGAGAATTTCCTGCCGGCCGCCCGCGCGCTGCTCGACGCGCACGAACATGCGCTCGGCGCGATCTCGACCGGCACGGTGCGCCTGTCGCTCGGCGTCAGCGAGCACGTCGCGGTGCCCGACCTGCCGGCCGTGCTCACGAGCCTGCACCGGCAGGATCCGGGCCTGTCGCTGGAAATGCATCTCGGGGCGTCGACGAGCCTGCTGCCGCAATACGACGAACGGCGGTTCGACGCGGTGATCGTCCGCCACGAGCCCGGCGAAGATCCGCCGCGCGACGACGGCACGCTGCTGTTCACCGAGCCGCTGACCTGGCTCGCCGCGCCCGACTGGGCGCCGCGCGCCGGCGAGCCGCTGCCGCTCGCGGTGCTGGCCGGCCCGTGCGGCGTGCGGGCCGCCGCGCTGCGCGCGCTCGACCGCGCGGGGCTGCCGTGGCGCGAGCGCTTCACGGGCGGCGGGGTCGCGGCGGTCACGGCCGCCGCCGCGGCAGGGCTGGCCGTGTGCCCGCTCGCGCGCCGCGTCGCGCCGCGCACGCTCGTCGACGTCGGCGCGAAATTCGGGCTGCCGCCGCTGCCGCAATCGCAGGTCGTGCTGTATTCGCGCGTACGCGACGCCCGCGCCGCGGCCGCGTTGCGCAGGTTCGCCGACAGTCTTGCAATCTCGGCGTAAACTAGCGGGCTCCGCCGCAATCTCCAGACGAATTCCGATGAAGCCCGAAGCCCGCAAGCACCTCCGCGCCAACCTGCTGATGCTCGGCGCCGCCGCGATCTGGGGTTCCGCTTTCGTCGCGCAACGCCTGAGCCTCGACGTGATCGGGCCGTTCCTGTTCACGGGGCTGCGGTTCCTGCTCGGCGCGCTCGTGCTGGTGCCGCTGCTGACGGTCAATACCGCGTCGCGCGCGCAGCTCGCGGCGATCCGGCGCGAACCGGCTTTGCTGCTGCCGGGTGTCGCGCTCGGCGGGCTGCTCTCGGTGTCGATCTCGCTGCAGCAGTTCGGCCTGCAATACACGCGGATCGCCAACGCCGGCTTCATCAGCTCGCTGTACGTCGTGATCGTGCCGCTGATGGGCGTGTTCGTGCGTCACCGGATCGGCGCGGGCACGTGGTTCGGCGCGTTGCTGGCCGCGATCGGCCTGTATTTCCTCAGCATCGACGAGCACTTCTCGGTGCTCTACGGCGACTGGTTCCAGCTCGCGGGCGCCGTCATCATCGCCGCGCACGTGATGGCGGTCGGCCATCTCGCGAAACGTCACGATCCGCTCGTGCTCGCGTTCCTGCAGTTCGTCGTGTGCGGCGTCGCGTGTCTCGCGGTCGGGCTGGCCGTCGAACCGGTCAGCGTCGCGATGCTGCGCGGCGCGCTGCCGACGCTGCTGTACGGCGGGCTGCTGTCGGTCGGGGTCGGCTATACGCTGCAGGTCGTCGCGCAACGCGACGCGGCGCCCGCGCACGCGGCCGTGATCTTCAGCATGGAAGGCGTGTTTGCGGCGATCGCCGGGTGGGCCGCGCTCGGCGAAACGCTGACGCTGCGCGCGCTGGTCGGCTGCGCACTGATGCTCGCCGGCCTGCTCGCGTGCCAGTTGCTGCCGAACGGCGACGCACGGAAAAAGGACGAGGACGCGCTGCCGGCGTGACGCCCACCGTCCCTATAATGGCGATTCGCGTGACTTTCACGCCAACCGCTTCCGACAGGCCTGCTCCGTGACGTCCACTTCCGTCGATCCCGCCGCCGACCTGCTGCGCGAACGCGCAGCGCACTACGCCGCCCAGGCGGCGCTGTTCCTGCGCGACCAGGCGCTCTCCACCGCGTCGCACGACCTGCGCAGCCCGCTGAATGCGATGCACAGCTGGGCCTACGTGCTCGAGCGCCAGCTCGCCAATGCCGATCCGAACCTGCAGCGCGCGCTCGCGGGCATCCGCACGGGCATCGACCAGCAGGTCGCGCTGATCGACGGCGTGCTCGACGCGCCGCGCGCGGAAACGCGCACGCTCGCGCTCGCGCCGCGGCCGTTCGCGCTGCGTGCGCTGCTCGACGACACGATCGCGCTCGTGCGTGTCGCGCTCGCCGACGCACGCCAGGTCGCGCTCGACACGACGCTGCCGGACGGCGAGCCGTCGCTCACGGTCGACCGCGAACGCGTCGCGCAGGCGCTGTGGACCCTGCTGACGACGGCCGTCGAGGCCAGCGCCGCGGGCAGCCGCGTCGCGTTCGCGTGCACGCGCGACGGCGCGCAGTTCACCGCGCGCGCCACCTGCACGGTGAACGCCGACGTACTCGTCGACCCGGAACAACCGCACGCGTTCGAATCGTTCGCGCGGCGCGAAATGCTGCGCGAGCGCGACGCGAAACGCAGCGCGTGGACACTCGCGCTGTGCCAGCGCGTCGCCCTGGCGCACGGCGGCACGTTCACGCACGACGTGTTCGCCGACGGCGCGACCGCCACGATCACCTTCTCGATTCCCTGCGAGGCGCCGGTGTAAGCAAGCGGTCGCCCGATACATTACGAATTCCTTTCTGGCTCTATACTGATGGGCCTGTCATAACCGGAGCGATTCTTTGTTACAGATCTTCGCGCTCATCGGCGCGTTGTTCCTGGTGGCCCTGAACGGGTTCTTCGTTGCGGCCGAATTCGGCCTCGTCAAACTCCGCGCGACGCGCGTCAAGACCCTCGCCCGCAAGCACGGCCTGCGCGGGCGCATCCTCGCCGTCGTCCACGGCCGGCTCGATGCGTATCTCTCCGCATGCCAGCTCGGCATCACGCTCGCGTCGCTCGGCCTCGGCTGGGTCGGCGAACCGGCGTTCGCGCAACTGATCGGCCCGCTGCTCGACCTGATCGGCGTGCAGTCCGAACGCGTCGTGCATCTGATCTCGCTGGTGTTCGCGTTCTCGCTGATCTCGTTCCTGCATATCGTCGTCGGCGAACTGGCGCCGAAATCGATGGCGATCCGCCAGTCGGAGAAGGTCGGCCTGTGGGTCGCGCTGCCGCTCTACGCGTTCTACTGGGCGATGTATCCGGCGATCTGGGTGCTCAATACCAGCGCCAACGCGGTGCTGCGGCTCGCGGGGCTGTCGGCCGACCACGGCGGCGACGCGCACTATTCGACCGACGAGCTGAAGCTGATCCTGCGCAGCCGCCGCAGCGCGGCCGGCAATGCGGCCCAGCCGGCGCGCGGCACGTACAGCAACGACGAATGGAACACGCTCGCGCATTCGCTCGATTTTTCGTCGATGACCGTGTCGGACCTGATGCGGCCGGCCCATGAAATGATCGGCCTGCGGCGCGACCTGCCGCTGCCCGACAACATGGAGATCGTCGCGCGGCACCGTTTCAGCCGCTATCCGCTGTTCGAGGATGCGTCGCGCGAACAGGTGAGCGGGCTGATCCACCTGAAGGACCTGCTGCTCGCGCGTCACGCGGGCGCCGCGCTCGACGATCTGTCCGACTACGTGCGCCCGGTTCAGTACGTGAAGCCCGACACGCCGGCGCTGGAGCTGTTCCGCCGCTTCCGCAAGGGCGCCCCGCACTTCGCGCTGGTCGGCAACAAGGGCGAGAAGCCGATTGGCTTCCTGACGCTCGACAACCTGCTCGGCGCGCTGGTCGGCCAGATCCACGACGAGTTCCGCCAGGGCGATGCGGACTGGAGCCGCCTCGACGACGGCACGCTGATGGGCAAGGGCAGCCTGCCCGTCGTGTCGCTCGAGCAGGCGCTCGGCATCGACATCGACGAAGGCCGCGCGGAATCGGTCGGCGGCCTCGTGATCCAGGCGTTGAGCGACCTGCCGACCGAAGGGCAGCGCGTGTCGTTCGACCGCTTCGACGTCGTCGTGAAGAAGATGAACGGGCCGCGCATCGTGCTCGTGCGCGTCTATCCGAAGATCGCGAAAGAGGCCGACGAATGACGGCCGCACGTTGCGGCGCACGATGAACGCGCCGCTGCCGCGCTGCTGCGTGATCACGCCGGAACCGGCGTCCGCGTCGGCGGCCGATCGGGCCGCGTTCCTCGACCGGCTGTCGGCCGTGCTCGCGCGCGGCGAAACGCTCGTGCAACTGCGCGTGAAATCGCTCGACGCGGCCGCGTTCGCGGCGCTGGCCGCCGCGGCGCTCGCGCGCTGCGACGCCGCCGGTGCGCACCTGATGCTGAACGGCCCGATCGACGCAGCCGGCGTGATGCGGCTCGACGGCGCCGGCTGGCATCTGGACGGCGCCGCCTTGCGCGGCGTCACGCAGCGGCCGCTGCCGGCCGACCGGTGGGTGTCCGCCGCGTGCCACTCGCAAGACGACCTGCTGCTGGCCGCACAGGCCGGCGCGGATTTCGTCACGCTGTCGCCGGTGCTGCCGACGCTCAGCCACCCCGGCGCGCCGACGCTCGGCTGGACGCGATTCGACATGCTGGCCGCCCAGGCCGCGATGCCCGTGTTCGCGCTCGGCGGCATGACGCGCGCGCATCTCGACGACGCGCGCCGTCATGGCGCGTACGGCATCGCGGGGATTCGCGGGTTCTGGTAATTCGGGGCCTTCCGGGCGCGACTGCGCGCGGTCCCGCCGCGTCACAACTTCATCGGCTCATGCATTCAGGTTCGCACGCATCCCGCGCCACGAACCGTCGTCGATGCGACGCACGTCGTGCGTCAACGCGTAGCGATTGACGTCGCCCGTCAGCCACGCGACGAGCGAATACGGCGGCAACTCGCCTTCATCGACCCGGTCGCGCGCGCGCGCCGGCGTCTCGAACACCACCCGCCCGCCCGGTGCGTCGAACGGCACCGCGTCCGGCGACAGGTTCAACGCGATCGTCAAGGTTTCGTCGTCGGCGAGCCGCCACGATGCGCACAGCGCGTCGGCATCGCCGTCGCCGTCCGCCTTCAGCGCGCGTGCGTCCTGCGGCCGGCAATCGGACAGCCTTGGCGCGATCAGCTTCGCGCGCACCGCGAGCGCCGACTGCACGAAATGCGCACGATCGACGTCGCGCGCGGTTTCGTCGAAGACCAGCGGGATCTGCGGCGTGAGCAACGACAGCGCGAGCGCGGCCAGTCCGGCCGCCTGTCCGTGATCGCCGTGGCCGCTGTCGCGCCATGCGCCATCGGACAGCACGAGCGACGTCAGCGCCAGTCCGCCATCGGCGGCCATGCCGTCCGCCGACGCGGCCGGCTGGTACGCCGCGCCCGCCGCGGTCAGCGCGCGGGCGAGCGTGTGAATCGACTGGTGCGTGGAAATGCCCTCGTGGGCCGACGTGTCGCGCCCCGTGAGCCGGTGCAGCGCGCGTTCGCCGCAGCCGTTCCACTGCGCGTCGAAATGGGTATCGGCCAGATGCGCGGGGTGCCGCTCGCTGCCGAGCACGAGATGGATCAGCCGGTCGGCCGGCACGGCCGCGCGCACGCGGTCCGCGATCTCGCGCAGCCACGACACGCCGATCCGGTCGGCTTCGCGCAGGCGCAGCCCGTCGCAACGGTATTCGTCGATCCAGTACAGCGCGTTGTCGCAGAAGAAATCGCACACTTCCGGATGATCGAGCGCGAGCGGCGCGGCCTGCAGCGGATCGTCGCGCGTATGGAAGAACGGCCCTGCGTAGTGGCGCAGCGCATCGGTGCCGCTGCCGAAGCGCGCGTAGTCGAGCTCCAGCAGCACCGCGAGACCGTAGCCATGCGCGGCATCGATCAGCGCCTTCAGCGCGTCGGGGCCGCCTTCGGCCGCGAGCGGCGCGAACGGCAGGCTGTCGTGCGGCGACGCGAGCAGCTCCAGCGCGGTGACGCCGAGGCGCGCGAGCTGCGGCAGGCGACGGCGCACGGCGTCGAAGCCGCCCACCGCGTGCGGGCGAATCGCGTAGAGCGCGATGTCTTCCCACGCGCGCCCGTGCCAGAACGTATTGCGCCACGTGAACGCGCGCGGATCGACGACCTCGCTGGGGCCATCGAGCCCTTCGGGTTGCGAGCGCGACGCGGGATCGGGAATCGACACGGTATCGTCGAGCCGATAGCGGTAACGCGCACCCGCGCCGCAGTCGACGAAGACTTCGAACCAGTTCGGGCCGGCGCTCGTCATCGGCACGAGCGTCGGGCCGTAGCCGATATCGAGTTCGAGCTGGACGTGGGTGCTGCCCGGCGCCCACACGCGGAAATGCGTGCGCGGCGTCGGGCTGAGCGCGCCGCAGGGCTGCGCGCCAAACGGCAAGCAATGGATGTAGTGCTGCGCGTACGGATCGTGCGGACAATCGGACATCATGCGCTCCTCGTGCGTACCGAGCGGCATGGCCGCGCCACTGGCGCAGCGCATCGGGGCCCGGCATGCGACGGCCAGGCTGGGGAGAGAAACGAGTATGCGCCGGATTCGCCACCGCGATGCACCGTGGTCAGACATTTTTAAATGCGAATCGACCCCGGCCAACCACCCGTGGAAACGGGCGACCGTCACGCGCCGGCGAGTCGGGTAGTCGGCATACCGGAATGATCGCTCGCCTTGTTGCGCCGGCCGCGCGCCCCTACGCTCTGCGTGATGCTCGCGGACACGTCGTCCGCGCACCGACCCGAGGACTCCGCCATGTCGCTTCCCGCCAGCGCCGCGAAATTCGATCCGTCACGCGCCCACGAATACGCCGAGCAATCGCGCATCGCGCTGGCCGGCTACGATGCCTGCCACGAACTCGCCGCGTGCATGCTCGCGTCGGCGATCGGGGCGGCCGATGCCCGGATTCTCGTCGCGGGCGCGGGCGGTACGGGGCAGGAAATCTGCGTCACGGCCGCGCTCGAACCGGGCTGGCGGTTCACGGCCGTCGACCCGTCCGCGCCGATGCTCGCGCTCGCGCGCTCGAACGTCGAAGCAGCGGGTTTCGGCGCGCGTACCGCGTTCGTCGAGGACGGCGTCGACGCATTGCCCGACGCGCCCGCGTTCGACGGCGCGACACTGATCGGCGTGCTGCATCACGTGCCGGGCGACGACGCGAAAGTCGCGCTGCTGCACGCAATCGCGCGACGCCTGAAGCCCGGCGCGCCGCTCGTGCTCGCCGGCAACCATCGCCGCTACGCGGACCATCCGCGCCTGCTCGATGCGTGGCAGCAGCGCTGGCGCATGAAGGGCGCCACGCCCGACGCGGTGCGCGCGCAACTCGCGAAAATCCTGCAGGGCGCCGATCCGCCCGCGTCCGAGGAAGCCGTGTTCGCGCTGCTGCGCGACGCGGGCTTCGACGCGCCGCTGCGCTTTTTCGCGAGCCTGTTCTGGGGCGCGTGGATCGCGGTGCGACGCGCCTGACGGTTCGATGCGGCCCGCGATGGCCCGCCCCACGCGATTCGCGAACGCGCCGCAGGCACTCGGTATGATGTCGTTCCCGCCCCCTTCCGGCCTCGACATGCTCACCGTCCATCACCTGAACAACTCGCGTTCGCAGCGCGTGCTCTGGCTGCTCGAAGAACTGGATGTGCCATACGAGATCGTGCGCTACGCACGCGATCCGAAAACGATGCTCGCGCCGGCCGAATTGCGCGCGATCCATCCGCTCGGCAAGTCGCCCGTCGTGACCGACGACGGCCGCACGTTCGCCGAATCGGGCGCGATCATCGAATACCTGGTCGAACGCTACGGCAACGGGCGCCTCGCGCCGCCGCCCGGCTCGCCCGAGCGGCACGACTACACGTACTGGCTGCACTACGCGGAAGGGTCGGCGATGCCGCCGCTGCTGCTCAAGCTCGTCGCGCTGCGGATCGCGCATGCGCCGATGCCGTTCTTCGCGCGGCCGATCGCACGCAAGATCGCCGCGACGCTGCAATCGGGTTTCGTCGATCCGCAGATCGATCTGCATCTCGGCCATGTCGACGGCGCGCTCGCACGCAGCGGCTGGTTCGTCGGCGACGGCTTCAGCGCGGCCGACATCCAGATGAGCTTTCCGCTCGAAGCCGCGACCGCGCGCGGCGGCGGCAGCCGGTATCCGGCGATCGCGCGCTTTCTCGACACGATCCATGCGCGGCCGGCGTACCAGCGGGCGCTGGAGCGCGGCGGCCGGTACGACCTGCTCAAGTAACCGGCGTCAGCTCAGCAGCCCCGCCGCGACGTTGATCGACAAGCCGAGCACGGCCATGTTGAAGTAGAACGACAGGATCGACTGCGCGAGCACCGAGCGCCGCGCGGAGCGGTTCGCGAGCGACACGTCGGCCGTCTGCGACGCGACCGCGAGCGTGAACGCGAAATACAGGAAATCCCAGTAATCGGGCTCCGGGTGTTGGTCCGGAAAGCGGAGCGCGCGATCGCTGCTCGGCGAGCCGTAATAGAGCCGCGCGTAGTGCAGCGTGAAGATGGTCGGGATCAGGAACCACGCGCCGAACAGCGTCGCACCCGTGATCGCGTAGTGGCTGAGCCCCGCACTGAAGCCGACGCTCTTCGCGGTCGCGAGCTCGATCGCGATCGCCGCCACGCTCGCGACGGTCGCGAGGCACACGACCGTCAGCACGGTCGTCGCGTTTTCGTCCTCGCGGATCGCGACTTCGCGCACCTTGTGATGATGCGCGGTGACCATGCGCACCCACATCAGCACGAGATACAGCCAGACCGCGCAGTCCCAGCCAATCAGTGCGCGCGCGGTCGGGCGCAGCGGAAACGGCAGCAGGACCGCGCACAGCACGCCGGCGACGAACGCCGCGACCATGCGCGGCCGGTTGCGTAATACCTGCGGATAAAGCGTCATCGTGTGATTCCGAAAGCGGATGGAAAGGATTCGGCCGGTGCGCGGGAAAGCCGCCGCGCCGGCGGGTAACGCGCCCCGATTATCGCCATTCCGTCGTGACGTGGCGATGGGCGCGAGCGCCTAAGATAAGGGGATGACTGCCCCCGCCCTGCTCTGCCGCCATCCCGCGAACCCGGCCGGCCGCGACTTCGTCGTCGGCGACCTGCACGGCTGCGTGGACGTGCTGCGCGCGCTGCTGCACGACGTCCGCTTCGATCCGGCGCGCGACCGGCTGTTCTCGGTCGGCGATCTCGTCGACCGCGGCCCGGCCTCCGACACCGCGCTCGACCTGCTCGACCGGCCGTGGTGTCACGTCGTGCGCGGCAATCACGAGGAAGTGCTGAGCCTCGTCGCGCGCGGCAAGCTGCCGCCCGACGCGTGGCGCAGGATCGGCGGCGACTGGGGCGCCGACCTGCCGCCGGAACGGCTGCGCGCGCATGCGGCGCGCGTCGACGCGCTGCCGCTCGTGCGGGTGATCGGCGACGGCCCGACGCGCTTCAACGTGCTGCACGCGGAATTCTTCGGCTCGGACGCGGAGCTCGATACCGGCAGCTATCCGCACGACGTGCGCGAGCGGCTGATCTGGGGCCGCGATCTGGTCCAGGGGCTCGCCGATCCGGCGCGGCAGGCCGGGCTGTCGCTGACGTGCACCGGGCACACACCGGTGCGTGAGCCGCAACGGATCGGCGCGCAATGGTTCATCGACACGGGTGCGTTCGCGCCGGCCGGGCGGCTCACGCTCGCCGAGCCGCGCACCGGCCGCACATGGTCGATGACGCAGACCGAAGCGCGCGAACGCCACGCGGGCGACTGGCCGCTCCCCTGACGCGCCGGCCGGCGCCTGCGTCCCCACGCGAACCCTAGCCGACCTGATTCAGTTCGAACACCGCATCGACGGCCGAGCCGTTCCAGTTGTATTCGAGATAGGCCGCATGCTGGCAGTCGCGCAGCAGCGTCGTGCGGAACGCGGCGAGACACTCGCCGCGCGGATCGCGCACCGACGGATAGACGATTCCCGCGCCACCCGCGTTGCGCACCGCGCGACCGAAGGCCTGCCCCGCGCGGTAGTCGACCGGGTCCAGCAGCGCGGGATCGCGCTGCGGCCACGTGCGCACGTCGGCGACGTCGCCGTGCGCGAACACGGTATAGAGCCGCATCTGCTGGCGCATCGGCGGCTCCTTCGTCGCGGCGAGGAACAACCCGCTATGATAGCGCGTTTCGGCAATCGCCGTGTCGCGCGAGCGGGTGCAGTAGAACACGCCGTAGCTGCCGTCCGAAAACCGGCTGCCCAGCGGATTCAGGTGCGTGAACGCGGCCATGATCGGCCCCCAGCCCTGCCCGTAGCGGCGCTCGGCGGGCGGCACGAGCTCGAGCGTGCCGACTTCGTTGCGGATGCGGTCGTTGGTCAGCGATTCGAGTGCATAGAGCGCGTCGAAATCCTCCGCGGACGCGACGCGGTCGAACAGGTTGATGGCAGGAAAACGGGTGGGAATCACGCGATAGGCCGGTGCCCAGTCGACGGTGGTCGTGGGCCACCGGGTGACGTCGGTCGGTGTCGTCACGCCCAGCCACCCCGCATCGCATCGAGATATTGGCGAACGGCCACCAGATCGCCGACGTTGCCGGCCAGCATCCGGTCGAGTGCGCGCTTGCCGCCGAACGGCGCCGCATCGTTGGGCCGCTTGACCCACGCATCGGCCGCGGCGGGCTGCGGCAACAGGATCTGCAACCCCTTGTAGATGCCGAGCAGCAGCGACAGGCGCTCGAGCGTATCGCGCGGCAGGCGCGCCGATTCCGGCGCGGCCTTCCACTTGAAGAACGTCGAGCGGCCGGGCGACCCGAGCAGCACGATCTGCTCGTCGATCGTCAGTTCCCAGTCGCGCGCGATGTTGAAAAACGCGCGCAGGCCGGCCGCCGACATCTGCGCGACCGAAGCGTGCGGCAAGGCGGAATGCGAATCGTAGGCGGGCTGTGACATGACGGTTAGTCTCGAAACGAATCTACTAACAAGATTAGTCCATTCTCGTATTTTTGCAAGGGTCGCACCCAGCGATCGCGCACGTCCATCCGACAAATCGATATTTTTTGTCCATTCTGGACTCTGATTTTATTTTCTGCGTTAATGGCCGTGCGGACCCCGCGTCACGGCGCGGATCGTGTCCGTGGAGACCGTGTCGCACAGAAACCGGATGCACCACGCCAAGGAACGCACCATGAAGAGACTGATTGCCGCTGTTTCGATCGCCCTGCTCGCGGTATCCGCAGGCCCCGCCGTCGCGAAGGACTGGACCACGATCCGCTTCGGCACCGATGCCAGCTACGCGCCGTTCGAGTCGAAAGCGCCCGACGGCAAGCTCGTCGGCTTCGACATCGACCTCGGCAACGAGATCTGCGCGCGCCTGAAGGCGAAATGCGTGTGGCTCGAGAACGATTTCGACGGGATGATTCCGGCGCTGAAGGCGAAGAAGTTCGACGCGGTGCTGTCGTCGATGTCGATCACGCCGCAACGCGCGCAGCAGATCGGCTTCACGACGAAGATCTACAACCAGCCGACGCGGCTCGTCGTGAAGAAGGGCTCGCCGCTGCTGCCGACCGCCGAATCGCTGAAGGGCAAATCGATCGGCGTCGAACAGGGCACGACGCAGGAGACGTATGCGAAGGCGTACTGGGGCAAGCAAGGCGCGAACGTCGTGTCGTACCAGAACCAGGACGGCGTGTATGCCGACCTGATCGCCGGCCGTCTCGACGCGGCGCTGCAGGATGAAGTGCAGGCCGCGATCGGGTTCCTGAAATCGCCGCGCGGCGCGAACTACACGTTCGTCGGGCCCGAGCTCGTCGACGAAAAGGTGCTCGGCATCGGCGCGGGCATCGGCTTGCGCCAGGAAGATACCGACCTGAAGGCGAAGATCGATCGCGCGATCCTCGACATGGTCAAGGACGGCACCTACAAGCGGCTCGCGTCGAAGTACTTCGACTTCGACATCTACGGCAGTTGAAAACGGCGTCGCGCGCGTACGGATACTGCTTCCGTCGCGCGCGTCCGACCGCCCCTCCCCTTGCAACCGGATGGCAACGGCATCGAGCGGTTCGCCGTTGCATCGAATGCAGGTCGTCTTGCGTCGTATGCGGCACGCGGCAGGACCCCTGCATTATTGTTTGGACTGCAGATCGACTCCCTGAGACAACGACACGCCATGCGAATGGATGTCGTGCCGTTCGGGTCAATAGGCGAAGATCGGGCGTCGCGGTACCGGCGCCCGTGTGCACATGCCCATGCGGACCGGGTTCGCGTGCAGGAAAGTGCCGACCCGGCGCGGATGACCGGCAACCAGCCGGATCCGCCTCGCACCGGGCGCGGAGAGATGGCCTGTCGAGGCATGCCGGTCGGCCGCAAGCGCGACGCTCGAGCGGCGATGTCCCGAATCACTGCGATCGCGGCCAGCGGACCGCGGCGTGTGATGATCGATCATTTTTCTACCCCGTTTGCTGTCTGATGTTTGTTCCGGCAACCGGACGATGCCGATGCCCCGGCGATCAGGCGACGACGTCCCGTGCTCGCCGCGACGCGGCTGCTGCCCCGCGCGCGGCCGCCGCATCCCCGCGGACTGCGTCCTGGCCGGTACCGAAGGCTTGCGCCGCCTGACCGGACGGACCTCGCGTCGTCGACTCTCGCATGTCCCTCTTCGCAAGGACCGGGCCAGCGCTGCGCGAGCCCGGCCGGACAAGGCGATGGTCAGGCCGGCTGACGGCCGGCACGGGTGTGGCATACGGGAAGTTACGAAACTGAAACATCGGGGCTGCGGCGCGCGCCGGCCCGGCAACGGCGGGGCCTTGCGGAATAAGGCTGAACAATGGAGCGCGGAATTTTTACCGGCGACGGACCGGCCGACCGGACCGGTTCGGCGCGGCAATTCCTCCGGCGGCCGACGCGAAATGTTTCATGCGCTTTACATGCCGGCGCCGGCGCCGGCGCCGGCGACGCGTACCGTCCATCGCGCTGGACGCGGCGGCCGATCGCATGGCTATACTGCGACTCCGCTTCACGCAACTTCACGCCGACCACCGCCCACGATGCTCCGTACCTTCGCCGCCGAACGTGCCAGACTGATCCGCTTCGGCGTGTCGGGCCTGGGCTCGACCGCGCTGCATGCGCTGATCGCCGCCGCGATGTTCGCGCTGTGCGACGCGACGCCCGTCGTCGCGAACGCGAGCGCGTTCGTCTGCTCGACGGCGTTCTCGTATCTCGCCAATACGCTGTGGAGTTTTTCGTCGCCGGTGACGTGGGGCAACTTCATGCGCTTTCTCGCGGTCGCGATGGCCGGCCTCGCCGTGACGATGCTGCTGGCGCACGGCACCGACGCACTCGGGCTCGCCCGCGCGTGGAGCATCGTCGCGGTCGTGCTGTGCGTGCCGCCCGTCACGTTCGTGCTGCACCGGCTGTGGACCTATCGCTGAGCCGGCCCGCACGGATCGCGCCCGCCGCTCAGCCGACCCGCTGATGCCCCGCGTCGCCCGACGGCGCGCCGTCGTGCCCGCCGCTGTCGCCATTCCCGCCGTTGCCGCCGTTGTTGTCGTGATCGTTCAGCCCGTGCTCGATCATCATCCGGTAGAGCGTCACGCGTGAAATGCCGAGTTCGGCGGCGGCCTTGTTGATCCGGTGGTCGTTGCGCAGCAGCGCATTCTCGATCGCGGTGCGTTCGGCCAGCGCCCGCGCCTGTTCGAGCGTCACCGGTTCGGTTTCGCCGGGCGTGTCGAGCCCGAGATCGTGCGGCGTCAGCAGCCGGCTCTCGGCCATCACGATCGCGCGCCGCACGCGGTTGATCAGTTCGCGTACATTGCCGGGCCACTCGTAGCGCCGCATCGCGTCGAGCGCGGCCGACGTGAAGCCGCTGATCTTGCGGCCGCTGTCGGCCTTGAATTTCTGCAGCACGTAGTGCGCGAGGATGTCGATGTCCTTGCCGCGCGCGCGCAGCGGCGGCTCGTGAATGCGCAGCACGCACAGCCGGTGATAGAGATCCGCGCGGAAGCGCCCGGCCTCGACCGCGCCGTCGAGATCGACGTGCGTGGCCGAGATGATCCGCACGTCCACCGCGATCGATTCCTGCCCGCCGAGCCGCTCGATCTTGCCCTCTTGCAGGAAGCGCAGCAGGCTTGCCTGGCTTTCGACCGGCATGTCGCCGATCTCGTCGAGAAACAGCGTGCCGCCGTTCGCCGATTCGATCCGGCCCGCGCGCCGCTGGTTCGCGCCGGTGAACGCGCCGCGTTCATAGCCGAACAGTTCCGACTGCAGCAGGTGATGCGGAATCGCGCCGCAGTTGATCGCGACGAACGGCCCCTTGCCGCGGCCGGAGCGCTCGTGAATCGCGAGCGCCGTCAGCTCCTTGCCGGTGCCCGACTCGCCCGAGATGAACACGCTCGCGTCAGTCTTCGCGACCTTGCGGATCGTGCTGAACAGCTGCTGCATCGCCTCGCAGTTGCCGATCATCCCGTGTTCGCCGATCGACGCCGCGTAGGCGGCGCCGTCGACGCGATCGAGCGCGGCCATCCCGCGCGCATGGCCGAGCACGTGCGAAATCCATTCGTACGGCAGCGGCAGCGTCACGTAATCGAAACAATAGCTGCGGATCAGTTCGCGCACGGCGGGGCCGATCGTGATGCCGGCCTGCGCGATGGAAATCCAGCCGATCGCCGGCTGGCTCAGACACATCTTCAGCGCGGGATAGTCGCGCGACGTGAAGCCGGTGAAATCGACGAGCCCCGCGGCCACGCTCACGCCGGAGGTCATGTTCTGCGCGGCGCCGGCCGTCTTCGCGACCGCGATCTCCCAGCCGAGCCCGCGCAGTTGTGCCAGCAACGGCTCGTCGGGCGTGCGCATGATCACGAACAGCTTGCGTCCGGCCTCGGGGGCGGTGACGGACACGTCCGTCATCTCGGGCGCCGCCTGCCCGTTTGCGTCGGGTGACCTTGCAACCATCGTTGTTCCCCGCTTGGCGTTGGTATCGCGCGCCGGCTCGCCGCCGCGTACGACGGACACGATCGAACCGACATATTGGCCGTATTTCCGTCCGAATAAAATCCCCCTGCGCATGAATCGCGCCGGAGGTCGACGTTGTCATGAACGGTATATCGATGCGGCCGGCCCGCGGCTAGATGGGTGTTATCCCGGTGGCGGGCGCCGCGCGCGACCGGAAAGGCCCGGCCCCGAACGCGCAAAGCCGCGCCGGTGCTGGCGCACGGCGATCGTGGAGGACGCGGCGCACGCCCGATTCGTGCGCCGGCCCATGCCGCGCAACCGGTCCGCCGGGCAGGCGGACGCCCGGGCAACCGGTTCCGGTTGATTTTCGTCAATCGTCGGAAGAAGCCGGCTGATGCACGAACGCAACATGCGCGGCGCCCCGCCGTGCGGCGGGGTGAGGGGTCAGCGGCCCGACGCGAGCGGCGCGGGCGTGTTCGCGCGGCCGCGGCCGGCCGGCGCGCCGCCGTGTTCGCCATAGGTGGCGGCCAGTGCATCGACCCGCGCGAGATGGTGGCGATTGTCGTGATCCCACGGGTGGAAGCCCGGCCGGAAAAAGCTCAGCCATTCGCCGGCGATGCGCGGGAACAGCCCGCGACGCGGCCCGTACAGGAACGCGATCATCCGCAGCATGCCGCGCACGTGATGGCCGGCGCCGCGATCGCGCCACAGCAGCGTCGCATGCATCAGGAACACGGTCGGCCAGAACGTCAGCGTCGTCAGCAGATACACGCCGATGCGGATCAGGTAGCGACGCAGCCCCGGCTTCATCGCGGCATTCCACACGTCGAACGACACGGCCTTGTGCTCGGTTTCCTCCAGCGCGTGCCAGATCCACATCTGCCGGTAGCCTTCGACCGAACCGTCGAGGCGCGTCGGGTCGCGCAGCAGCCAGTCGGCGAGCATCGCCGTGTAATGCTCGGCCGCCACCGTATGCGCGAGCTGCACCGAATGCGGCAGCTTGCGCTTCATGTAGCCGAGCACCGTCCACACGCGCTGGTCCAGCTTGCGCGCGGGTAGCCGGTTCGCCTGCATCAGCTCGTTGTATTCGATGTGCTCGCGCGTATGCATCGCTTCCTGGCCGATGAAGCCGAGCACCTGCTGCTTCAGCACGGGATCGTCGATCCGGTCGCGATAGTTGCGCACCGAATCCATGAAGAAGCGCTCGCCGGCCGGAAACAGCAGCGACAGCGCGTTGAAGAAATGGGTCACGTGCGACCCGAGGCCATGCCAGTCCTTCGCGCGTTCGACCGGCAGGTCGAAGCGCAGGTCGCGGCGCACCGGCATGATCCCGGCTGCGGTGGCGGAAGCGGCTGACTTCATGTTCATCGTTCTCCTGTTGCGGAGCCGTCCGGCGCATCGTCCGACGCGGCCGGCGCAAGCCCGGGCGGCGCATCGCGCGCCGCCAAAATCCTGACATCGACAGATGTAACGATAGGCCGCGCGCGCCGGCGCATGCAAGCCGCGCGGTAGATGCGCGCTTCCAAACAGGTCACGGTCGGAAAGACGGAAAAAACGGCGCTCGAACGACATTCGGCCGGGCCGCGATTCGAACGCGGGCGTGCGCGTCGGGGCGAGGCGCCGGATGCGGCGCGGCGCCCCGCCAGCGGCCCGCCAGCCCCGTGCGGCGGGCCTTTCGCGGGATCGGGCAACGCTCGTGCAGCAGGCTGTCACGTGAGCCGTTCGCATCGATTCATACGCGCCGCGCACCGTCGCGGTGCACCCTCGCCCGCGCGGCTCGCGAAAAATTCAAACACGCGTTCCAATTGCGTTCCGGGCGCTCACGCCGGCACGCCCCGCCACGCTGCGCCGCTCAGCGTGAAACGGCGCGAAATCCACGCGCGCCGGCCCGCTGCGCGCTCGCCTACAATAGCGGTTTCACGCAACCTCTTTCAGGAGAAATCATGTCCGTCATCACGACCGAATCGGGCCTCAAGTACGAAGACCTGACCGAAGGCACCGGCGCGGAAGCGCAAGCCGGCAAGACCGTCAGCGTCCACTACACGGGCTGGCTGACCGACGGTCAAAAATTCGATTCGAGCAAGGATCGCAACGACCCGTTCGCGTTCGTGCTCGGCGGCGGCATGGTCATCAAGGGCTGGGACGAAGGCGTGCAGGGCATGAAGGTCGGCGGCGTGCGTCGCCTGACGATCCCGCCGCAACTCGGCTACGGCCCGCGCGGCGCAGGCGGCGTGATTCCGCCGAATGCGACGCTCGTGTTCGAAGTCGAACTGCTCGACGTCTGACCCTGCACCCGGCCGTTTCCTTCCCGATGGAACGCATCGCCTCCCCCGCCATCGCGCTGCGCCGCTACGCCACGTGCGAAGCGTCGGACGTGCACGACTTCCACCAGGTCGTGCTCGGCGTCGATGGCGCGATGGTGATGGCGGTGGACGGAATCGGCCAGCGCATCGACCGGCACGCGGCCTGGCTGATTCCGGCCGGCGCGCGTCACGACTACGCGGGCCTCGGCGACAATCGCCAGCTCGTGATCGACCTGCCCGCCGCGTCGCTCGCGGTACCGCAGCGGCTGTTCGACCATGCGCGGGCCGTGTCGATCGACCCGGCGCTCACGTCGCTCGTCGCGCAGGTCGCGGCGGCCGCCGCGCAACACGATGCGCCGGACGGCGACGCACGGCAGGCCGCCGCGCACCGCTTTCAGTGGCAGGCCGCGGCGCGCCTGTGCGACGCGCTGCTCGACGATGCGGGCATCGCCGCGCCCGCGTCGGGCCTCGATTTCGCGCGCATCGACCGCTGGCTGCGCGCGCGGCTCGCCGAACCGCTGCGCATCGCCGATCTCGCCGCGCACTGCGGCTACGGGATGCGGCGCTTTCATCAACTGTTCGTCGATGCATTCGGCGAAACGCCCCATCGCTACCTGCAGCGGCTGCGGCTCGACGCCGCGATCGTGCTGCTCGCCGACGGCCGGCATGCGCTGGTCGACATCGCGGGCAGCGTCGGCTTCGCGGACCAGAGCACGTTCACGCATGCGTTCACGAAGCGCTTCGGCGTGGCGCCGGGACGCTGGCGCGGCGAACGGCATTGAACGCATCGGCCTCGCTGAATACGCATCGACGCACGTAGCCAGCGGCACGCATTCGCGTCGGCATCCGTATCGACGCTTCGCGTCCCGCTGAAACATCGCCTGTCCGTCGCCGCCTACGATGGACGCATGGATACGACCACACCGTCCCCCGCTTTCCCGCCCGCGCTCGCGCGCGTCGTCGCCACCGTCAGCATCGGTTTCGTCGTCACGCAGCTCGACGTGACGATCGTCAATATCGCGCTCGCGCATCTCGCCGCCGACCTGCACCTGCCGGTCGCCGGCCTGCAATGGGTCGTCGATGCGTACACGCTCGCGTTCGCGGTGCTGATGCTGTCGGCCGGTGCGCTCGGCGACCGCTTCGGCGCGCGCCGCCTGTACGTCGCCGGCCTCCTGCTGTTCGCGCTCGCGTCGCTTGCATGCGGCGCCGCCGTCGCGCCCGCGATGCTGATCGCGGCCCGCGCGCTGCAAGGCGTCGGCGCCGCGGCCATGCTGCCGAATTCGCTCGCGCTGCTCAACGACGCGTGCCGGCACGACCCGCGCCTGCGCGCCCGCGCGGTCGGTGGGTGGACGGCGGCCGGGTCCATCGCGATCGCGGCCGGCCCGGTCGTCGGCGGCCTGCTGATTGCCGCATGGGGCTGGCGCGGCATCTTCCTCGTGAACCTGCCGCTGTGCGCGGCGGGGCTCGCCGCTACGTTCGCGTGGGTGCCCACGCGCCGCGAGCAGGTTGCCCCGGCACGCTCGGCCCGTTCGCTCGATCCGCGCGGCCAGTTCGTCGCGATCGCGATGCTGACCGCGCTGACCGGCGCCGTGATCGAATGGCGGCCGCTCGGCTTCACGCACCCGGTCGTGACCGGCGGCTTCACGCTGGCGGCGCTGGCCGCGCTCGCGTTCGTCGCGATCGAATCGCGCACGGCCACGCCGATGCTGCCGCTGACGCTGTTCCGCCGCCCCTCGTTCAGCGCGGCCGTGCTGTTCGGGATCTGCGTGAACCTCACGTACTACGGCACCGTGTTCGTGCTCGCGCTGTACCTGCAACGCGCACGCGGCGAATCGGCGTTGGAGGCCGGGCTCGCGTTCCTGCCGCTCACCGGCGGGTTCCTGCTGTCGAATCTCGCGAGCGGACGCGTCGTCGCCCGCCACGGCCCGCGCATGCCGATGGTGGCCGGCGCGCTCGTCGCCGCGCTCGGCTACGGGTCGCTGCATGTCGTCGATGCCGCGACGCCGCTGGGCGCGCTGCTCGTGCCGTTCCTGCTGATTCCGTCGGGCATGGGCTTCGCGGTGCCCGCGATGACGACGGCCGTGCTCGCATCGGTCGCGCCCGACCGGGCCGGCATCGCGTCGGCGGTGCTCAATACCGCACGGCAGGCCGGCGGTGCAATCGGCGTCGCGGCATTCGGTGCGCTCGCCGGCGGCGGCGGTGCAGCGCAGGTCGTCAGCGGGTTGCGGATCGAAACCGCCGTGTCGGTCGCGCTGCTGCTCGCGGCCGCACTGCTCGCGACCCGTGTGCGGACCGATGCGGATCGCGGTGCCTCTCCCGCGCCTCGGGCGACGCCACCGGTCGATCGCACGCGTGCGGTCACGCGTCACCGAGGTGAGGCTGGATCAGGTAACGCCGACGAAAGAAGGTCTGCGTGAATCGACTCGCGTAGCCGGCAGTGCCGCGCTCGTGCTGTCGCGCCGAATGCCATCCGACGGCACGACCCTCGCGCATGACGCTCACCGACGCGCCGCGCCCGCTTCGTCATCGATCTTCTTCACGACCGTATCGGCCGCCTTCAAAGGCCGGCCGTCGTCGTGCCGCAACGCGAGCTTGCGGATCGCACGCCCGGTGCCGCGATCGATCAGCACCGAATGCCGCTCGCCGCGCGCGAACAGGTTGGCCTCGCCCCACTGCCGCAGCATCACGATGACCGGAAACAGCCCCTCGCCCTTTTTGGTCAGCACGTACTCCTGATACGCGGTGCCGTCGGACGCCGGCACGACGGCGAACACGCCTGCGTCCACCAGCATCTTCAGCCGGTCGGACAGGATGTTGCTCGCGACGCCGAGGCTCGCGCGGAAATCGCCGAAGCGGCGCACGCCGTCGAACGCATCGCGCACGATCAGCAACGCCCAGCGATCGCCGACGATATCGGTCGCGCGCGCCACCGGGCACGGCGAATCCGCAAGACTTTTCTGCCTGGCCATGTTGCTCTCCGCAATCACGCCGGCCGCCTTCGCAGGCATGCCGGCCATCCGGGCACGGGCCGCTGGCCCGTCACCCAACAGGTTGCATTTTAAAACTACTTTCCCTACACTCCAACCCAGTTTCAAATTGCAACTACATTGCGTGAGGCAACCCATGGAATCGTCCTGCCATTCCGGCACCGTTGCATCGAACGCGCCAACCGGCGCGATCCATCCGGCTGAGGGCGCCCGCCTGTCGTCGGCACGTGTCGTGCTGCTGGCCGTCTGCTGCGCGGCGAGCGTCGCGAACGTCTACTACGCGCAGCCGCTGCTCGATTCGATCGCGCGGGATTTCGGCGTATCGCTGGCCGCCGTCGGCGGCGTCGTCACCGCGACGCAGCTGGGCTGCGCGCTCGCGCTGCTGTTCGTCGTGCCGCTTGGCGACCTGCTGAACCGCAAGCGCCTGATCACCGTGCAGCTTCTGCTGCTGACCGCGGCCTGCATCGGCGTGGCCGCCGCGTCGACACGCGTCGCGCTGCTGGCGGGAATGGTCGCGGTCGGATTGCTCGGCACCGCGATGACGCAAGGACTGATCGCGTGCTCGGCCGCCCTCGCCGGCGCGGGCGAACGCGGGCGCGTGGTGGGCGCCGCGCAGGGCGGCGTCGTGGTCGGGCTGCTGGCCGCGCGCTCGCTGGCGGGTGTCGTCACCGACATCGCGGGGTGGCGGGCCGTCTATCTCGTATCGGGCGCCCTCGCGATCGCGATGCTGGTCGTGCTGTCGCGGCTGTTGCCCGCTATGCGCGAACCGCGCGAACGCATCGGTTACGCGGCGCTGCTGCGGTCGATGGTGGCGCTGCTGCGCGACGAACGTGTGTTGCGCGTGCGCGGCGCGATCGCGCTGCTGATGTTCGCGGCGTTCAGCATCTTCTGGAGCGCGCTCGTGCTGCCGCTGAGCGCGCCGCCGCACGCGATGTCGCACACGCAAATTGGTGCATTCGGCCTCGTCGGCGCACTCGGGGCGGCGGCCGCCGCCCGCGCGGGCCGGCTCGCGGATCGCGGGCGCGGCGAAGCGACGACCGGCGCCGCACTCGCGCTGCTCGCATGCGCGTGGCTGCCGCTCGCGTTCGGCAATACGTCGATCGCGCTGCTGATCGTCGGCATCGTGCTGCTCGACGTCGGCGGACAGGCCGTGCACGTCGTCAACCAGAGCATGATTCTCGGCGCGCGGCCCGACGCGCATGCGCGCCTCGTCGGCTGCTACATGCTGTTCTATTCGGCCGGCAGCGGGCTCGGCGCGATTGCGGCGACGATGATGTACGCGCGCGCCGGCTGGACCGGCGTCTGCGTGCTCGGTGCGGCGGTGAGCGTGGCCGCGCTCGGCGTGTGGGCCGCGACGCTCAGGCGCGCGTGAGGCGCGCCGGCCGTGCGGATCGAACGGGAAAAGCCGGCCCGCCCTCGGCGGGCGGCCGGCACGCGAACCGGCCGCGCACGCGCGCCGGTCGGGCTTTCGGTTCCGCTGCGGTTCGGCGGCGCGCCGCGGGCGTTCAGCCGGCTGCCTGAATCGCCTCCTCGTACACGCCGGCCACGCGGCGCGCGATCACCGCATTGTCGAAATGATCGCGTGCATAGCGCTTGCACGCGGCCTCGTCGGGCAGCGCGATCGCGCCCGACAGCGCACCGCCGAGCCCTTCCGCGATCGCATCGGCGCCCGTCGACGGCAACACCAGATCGTTCGACAACCCGGCGACCGCCTCCGGCAGCCCGCCGACCGGCGTGACCAGCACCGGCGTGCCGGACGCCAGCGATTCGACGGTGATCAAGCCGAAGCCCTCAAGCGCGACCGTCGGCACGACGCTGACCGTCGCCGCACGATACAACGCCGCGAGATGATGATCGGGCACGAAACCGAGCAGCTTCACGTTGTCCTGCAGCCCCGCTTCGTCGATGCGCTGCTGCAGTTCCTCGCCGATCTTGCCCTTGCCGGCGATCAGCAGCAGCACGTCCGGGTGACGGCGCTTGACGAGGCCGATCGCATCGATCAGGTCCTCCAGCCCCATGCGCCGCACGAGCCGGCGCACGGCCAGCACGATCGGCCGGTCCTGCGGCAGTTGCAGCTTGTGCCGCGCCTCGGCGGGCGTGAGCGGCGTGTCGAACTGCGCGGTATCGACGCAGCCCGGGATCACACGCACGCGCGACGGATCGATCCCGTAGCGGTTCGTCAGGATCTGGCCGAATGCCTGCGACAGCACGATCAGCCGCGACGAGCGCGTATAGACGGCCTGTTCGAGATAGCGCTTCGCGCGCTGTCCGAGCGACGCGGCGCCCTCGACCTGGCTTTCGTCGGCCCACGGCCCCTGGAAGTGCGACACCTGCGGAATCCCGCGCGTCACGTCGAGCCCCGGGAACGTGTACAGCGCGAAGTGCGACGAAATCACGTCCGGCCGCGCGCTGCGGATCTCGTCGCGCAGCGCGCGCCGCGCGGCGAGCATCCGGCGCGCGAGCGGCTCCGACGCGGGACCGAAGCCCTGGATCGCCCCGCCCGTGTCGTCGGCGACCTTCGGCGAGCCGGCGACGAGCCCGCGCACCTCGACGCCCGCGCCGGGCAGCGCGCCGACGAGCGAGTAGTACATCCTGTCGAGGCCGCCCGCGCGTTCGGGAAACCAGTGCATGCCGATCTGCAACGATTTGATCGGCCGGGAAGATTGGGACATCACGGTTGCTCCTGCGTGATTGCATGCTCGACCCGCTCGAAGGCGGACGGCTGCGTGGGTTGGCCGATGCGCCGGTAAAGCGCGACGTACTGGGCGCCCATGTGCGCCCAGCCGAAACGGGTCATCAGTTCGCGGGCCGCGTCGCCCATCGCGCGACAGGTGTCGCGCGATGCCGCGAGCGCGCCGATCGCCTGCGCGAGCGCGGCGGGATCGTCCGGGTCCTCCAGCACGATCCCGCATTCGCGCGTGATGATTTCCGCGCCGCCCGCCGTGCGCGCGGTGACGATCGGCAGCCCGGCCGCCATCGCCTCCAGCAGCGACAGGCTCATCGCTTCGTAGCGCGACGGAAACACATACGCGTCGACCGAGCGCATCAGCGTCGGCATGTTCTTCACGAGACCGAGGAAATGCACGCGCGAATCGATGCCGAGCGCGCGCGCTTCTTCCGGATACGGGCTGCCAGGCAGATAGCCGGCCACCGCGAGATGCACGTTCGCGGGCAGCTTCGTCAGCGCCTTCAGCACGGTGCCGAGGTTCTTGCGCGGCGTGCGCAGGTCGCCGACGAACAGCAGCAGGAACGCGTCGTCCGGCAGCTTGAATGCCGCGCGGTCGGCCTGCGCGCCCGCGAACGCGCTGCCGTCGACGCCGTTGTAGATCACGCTGATCTTGCGGCTGTCGATGCCGAGCCCGGCGATCTCGTCGGCCACCTTCTGCGATACCGCGATGATCGCGCGCGAACGCTTGTACGCCCAGCGCTCGAGCACGGTATTCACGCGCGTATAGACGTACTGGTAAGCCGACCACAGCCCCTTGGTGGGCCCGAACGGATAGTACGGACTCTTGAACCAGCCGCCGTGCACGAAGTGCGCGGTATTCACGTCGGCCTTGATCCACGAGATGAAGCCGTTCACGTGCAGCACGTCGTATTCGCCGCGGTGCGCGCGCAGCCACGCCGCGCTTTTCAGCGCGAACACCTGCTGCTTGACGAGATTCGACGGCCAGAAGCCGCCGACCTTCACCGGCACCCAGCGCACGCGCGGGTCGGCCAGCAGCTCGGGCGCGACGTGCGACGCGACCAGCGTGACCTCGTAGTTTTCGGCCAGCGCCGCGCGCGCGATTTCGTAATTGACGCGGCCCTGCCCGTCGTTATGTCGCACGACGTGCGTGACGATCGCGATTCTCAATGGTCGCCTCCCCGTGAACGCGCGGCGGCCAGCAGGCGTTGCGCCTTCTGCCAGTGCGCCGCGGCAAGTATCGAAAAAATGGCTGTGAACATCAGCAGGCCGCCGGTGCCGATCAGCGAGTTCGTGAACACGAGCATCGCGAAGGTCGACAGGCACAGGCTCAGGCATGCCGCGACGAATTTGTCCTGGCGCAACTTGAACGCCGCGCGCAGCGTGCGGCCGAACAGCATCACGACGCCGGCGAGATACAGCAGCGTGCCGGGCCAGCCGAGCACGAACGGCACGTTCATCACGCCGCTGTCGAAGCTGCCGTATTTGCCGAGTTCGCCGCTGTCGCTCGACAGCTTCGTGGACGCGCCGGTCGCGCCCATCCCTTCGCCGGCGACGTCGGTGAACGCCGTCTGCGCGAAGGTCGCGTAGAACTTGTTGCGGTCGTCGTAGCTGCGGTCGTCCTTCAGGTTCGTGATCGACTGCAGGCGCGCGCCGAGCCGGTCGGCCACCGGCCCGACGGTCAGCAGCGGCACGCACAGCCCGACCAGCACGACGCCGCTGATCAGGATCCGCATCCGCACGCGGTTGCTCGATTGCACGAGCTGGATCGCGAGCGCGATCACCCAGCCGCCCCACGTCGAGCGCACGAGACACAGAGCGAACGACACGAAGCCGGCCGCCCCGGCGAACCAGCGGATCTTCTGCGGCGCCGCGAACACGAACACCAGCGCGCCCATGATCGCGAACGCGAACGGGCCGGACGAATTCATCGTGCTGAACACGCGCACGCCGTACGGCACCGGCTCGCCCTGCGAGCCCATGTCCGAGCCGATCATCCACAGCACGTCCCACTGCGGCATCACGAAGTACTGCACGATGCCGTACAGGCCCATCACGAGCATGCCCCACATGAACGTGGACAGCAGCACGTCGCGATACTCGGGATAGTCGCGCGCGTTGACCATGATGTGAAAGCCGATCAGCACCGGGTACACCCAGTTCGCGAGATCGTAGGTCGCGGCCATCACGCCGCTCGACACGATCCCGACGAGGTACGCATACGCGAGCCCGAACAGCATGAGCAGCACCGGGATGCCGCGCCGCTGCGCGAGCACGCGGTAATGCCTGAGCAGCCCCAGGCCGGCGATCATCGTCACCGCGAGCGGCGCCACCTGGATCAGGCTCGTCGGCGTGAACGCGCCCTTCGACCAGTCGGCCAGGCGACGCACCTCCGGGCTCAGGAACCACACCCACCACATGAAGCCGACATAGCGCGCCGGGCTCTTGAAATACAGCCAGATGCCGACCGCGATGGCCAGCACCGGGAACGCGAGCGTCAGCACCTTGCCCTGGTGGATGGCGATCAGCGCGGCGGTAAACGTCCACAGCCCGGCCTGGCCGGCCCAGTGCTTCGGCTCGGCGAACCAGCTGCGGGCGCGCGACGGCGCACGTTCGGCGGCAATCGTACTCATCGATCCGCTCTCAGCGCGACGACGGACGCGAATCCGCGAGCGGCATCGCGACGCCGGCCGCCGCGGGCGTGCGGCGCCGGCGCAGCATGTCGCGCGTGATCCGCACGTGCTGCTCGGCGAACGCCTGCGTGGTCAGGTCGCGCTCGCGCAGGCACGCGGCGGCCGCCCGCGCGCAGTCGAGCGCCGCCACCGGATCGGCGACGAAGCGATCGGCGGCCTGACGCATCGCCTGCGCGTCGAACGCCGGCACGTAGGCGGCCGTATCGTGCGGGAAGTAGTCGCTCAGGCCGCCCACGTCGGACACGATCATCGGCTTGCCGACGGCTGCCGCCTCGAGCATCACCGTGATGCCGGACGCGTGGAAATTCGGCCGCAGCGGCACGACGATCACGTCGGCCCACGCGTACAGTTCATGCTGCTTCGCGAGCCCCGACGCGGGGCCGATCTTCACGTTCGGCGCGTGCCATTCGCGCGGCACGCGGCGGCGCGTCGCGAGCCGCACGTCGTAGCGCGCGTCGCCGCCGAACGCGGCGAGGAACGTGCGCCAGTCGCGGTCGCGGTCGTTACCGATCGCCGCGATCCGCAACGGCCGGTTCGGCGTCCATTGCTGCGGCTCGACCGGCGGGAAATCCTGCGTGTTCAGCCCGTAGTAGACGAACTCGGCGTCGCGTCCGAGATAGCGGCGGCACAGGTCGGCATTGTCGCGGGCGAGCGTGGTCAGCGCGTCGGCGCGCGCGATCAGCTTGCGGTACAGCCAGCGGCGCGGGCCGCCGAAGCTGCCCCACTTGTCGAACAGCCACACGCTCTGCGCGAGCAGCAGCGGGCCCTTGCCCTGCTCACCGGCGAGCTTCAGGATCAACGCGGCAGCCAGATGCTCCTGCTCGGTATGCGTCCAGATCACGTCGGTATCGAGCAACGCCGCGCGATTGCGCCACGCATGCACGACGTCGAAGCCGAGCGCCGCCTTCAGCGCGCGGCGCGCGACGCTCACGACGCGGTTTTCGGCGCCGTCCTGCGAATAGGTCAGCCGGAATTCGTCGGATTCGGCGTGGTGATAGCCGTACAGGCAGCCGATCTCGTCGCCTTTCCGGTAGGTACGCGGATCGGCGCCGTGGAACAGATGGACGTGGACTTTCGTTGCAGCCTTCGTGGTCATGCGAGCCCTCCGGAGGGGGCCGCGCGCGGTGCGCGCGGGCCGTTCAAAACGTTACCGGCGGCATCGCCGCACGGTGGGGGGCGAGATTCGTGCGGCGCGCATCGCGCGCGCCGCGGCGCACCGCGCGCCAGTGCGCGAGCACACGCTCGCGCCGGGCGCCAGGCAGCGACAGCAGCACGTGCGCGAAGCCGGGATAGACGCGCGTACCGACCAGCGTCCACCACCACCACGCGATCTCGCGCCGCAGCGGTGGCAGATGCTCGCGCAGGATCAGATGCAGGTTGTACGCGCCGTTGCTGATCGCGTTCAGCGACGCGGCATCGCGCCGGTCGTCGTCGAAGCGCTCGGCCGGGAAGTGATCGACCGCGATCGACGGGTCGTAGACGAGCTTCCAGCCTTCGCGCTGCACGTGCATGCTGAAGCCCATGTCGTTGTGCACCTGCGCGCCGGCGCCGCGCAGCCGCGTGTCGAAGCGCAGCCGTTCGATCGCCGCGCGCCGGTAGCTCATGTTGGCGCCCTTGAGCATGTCGACTTCGCGCGCGCCGCCGACGCCGAGGTGATGATTGCCGACGATCTTGCCGGACAGCGTGAGCTGGCCGACGAGCTCTCTCGATTCGTCGAGCACGCGGCCTTTCTCGTGCACCCAGTCGCGTCCGCCGACCGCGCCCACGCGCGGATCGGACAGGAACGCGGCTTCGATGCGCGCGAGCCAGTCGGGACGCGGCGCCGCATCGTCGTCGGTGATCGCGACGATGTCGCCGTTCGCCGAGTCGAGCCCCTTGTTCAGCGCGGCGACCTGCCCCGGCACGTCGACCGGCACGAGGCGCAGCGGCAGCGCGCCGCCGACCGCCGGATCGGCGAGCCGTTCGTGCGTGGCGTCGTCCTCCGGGCGCGCGACGACGATCACCTCGTCGGGCAGCCGCTGCTGCCGCTGCAGCGCCAGCAGGCAGCGCGCGAGGTCGGCGGGACGCCGATAGGTCGGAACGAGCACGGAAATTTTCATTCGAGGTTCTCCAGTCGGCCGGGCCGGCGCGCGTGGCGCCGGCCCGGTTTCGCGCGACCCGGTCACGCGCTCAGGTATTCGTGCACGGCCGCATAGCCGCGGCCGTAGCCGCGCGCCTTCGGCGGCACGCCATTGAAGATCCCGCCTTCCAGATCGACGCCCGCGGTGCGCAGGCGCTTGATCGCATCAGCGATCTCGCCTTCGGTATGCATGCCCGAGCGCAGCACGAGGAAGGTCGAGCCGGCCATGCGGCCGATGATGGTCGCGTCGGTCACCGCCAGCACCGGCGGCGAATCGATCAGCACGACGTCGTAGCGCTTGCCGAGCCCTTCGAGGTATTGCGGCAGGCGCGTCGACATCAGCAGCTCCGACGGGTTCGGCGGACGCGTGCCGGCCGAGATGAACGACAGGCCCTGCACCGGCGTCTCGCGCACGGCATCCTCGAGCGCCGATTGATCGCTCAGCAGCTCCGACAGGCCCGGCTGCACGGTGAGGCCGAAGTAGCGGTCGAGCATCCCGCGCCGCATGTCGGCGTCGATCAGCAGCACGCGCTTGCCCGAATGCGCGAGCAGCACCGCGAGGTTGACCGTCAGGAAGCTCTTGCCGATGCCCGGCGTCGGGCCGGTCAGCACGATCACGCGGTTCTTCGCGTCCATCATCGCGAACTGCATCGCGGTGCGCAGGCTGCGCATGCTCTCGACGCTCAGGTCCTTCGGCCGCAGGCTCGCGAGGATCGGCCGCGCACGGCTGCCGCCCTTCTCCGCCGCCGCGTCGAGCTTCACCTGCTCGGCGCTTTGCGGCACCAGCCCGTACAGCGGCAGGTTGAACGCGCGCTCGATGCGGTCCGGGTCCTCGATGCCCTGGAACAGGTTGCGACGCAGGAACACGACGCCGGTGCCAAGGATCAGCCCGAGGAACACGGCGGCCGACAGGATCAGCACCTTCTTCGGCTTGACCGGCGCGCCCGGACGCAGCGCCGAATCGATCAGGTGGATGTTGCCGCCCGTGCCGGCCTTCTGCACCGACAGTTCCTGCACGCGGTTCAGCAGCAGCACGTAGATGTCCTCGGCGACCTTCGCGTCGCGCTGGAGCTGGACGGCCTTCACTTCGGTCGCCGGCAGGCTGCGGAAGCGGTTGCTGAACTTGTCCTTTTCGCCCTGCAGCTCCGCGAGCTGCTGCTTCGCGGCGATCACCATCGGGTGCGAATCGGTGAAGCGCTGCGCGAGCGACGCGAGCTGCAGGCGTTGCGCGGCGATCTGCTGCTCGTACTGCACGCTGCCTTCGAGGTAGACCTTCGCCTCGTCGCTCGCGTTGATCGAGCCCGACGTGCGCTGGTATTGCGTGAGCGCGGCCTCCGCGCGTTCGAGATCGGCCTTCAGGCGCGGCTCCTCGCCCTTCAGGAAGTCGAGCATCTTGGTCGCTTCGGCCTGCTTCGCGACCACGTGCTGGTTCAGGTACGACTGCGCGAGCGCGTTCGCGATCGCGGCGGTCTGGTCCGGGTCCTTGCCTTCGAGCGAGATCTGCACGACGCCGGTCTGCTTGCCCTGCTCGCTCACCTGGATGCCGGCCTGGAACCCGCTGATCGCGTCGAGATCGTTGTAGCGAACCACCGTGAATTGCGTGCCGGGGCGCGCGACGAGCTTCTGCACGAGCAGCGTCACGCCGCCGCCCTGCGCCGATTCGCCGACGCGGCCCGCCAGCAGCCGCGTGCCGTTCTCGTCGACCAGCGAATAGGTGCCGTTCGGGCCGGCCGTCAGCGTCAGCTTCTTGCCTTCGAGCGCCGGCACGACGTTGATCGTGTCGATGTCGGCGACTTCGCCGCCCCACGCATACGATTTCAGGCCGAGCCACGGCCGCGACGGTTCGCCCGGCGTCGCGAGGCGCGCGGCGAGGCTGCCGATCACCGGCAGCGTCTTCGGCGCGACCGTGAAGTTCAGCTTGAACTGGTCGACGACCGGCGCGACGACGCCGCGGCTCTTGATGATCTCGATTTCCGCGTCGGTCGGCGCCTGCTGCGGGCCGCTGTTGATCGACGCGCCCGTCTGCGTCTGCGTGAGCGCCTGCGACGTATTGTCGTTGCCCTCGACCCGCACGTGCACGTCCGCCTGGTAGACCGGCTTCGCGATGAAGCAGTAGAGGCCGGCGAGCGCGACGACCGTCACCGCGATGCCGAGCAGCAGCCAGATGTCGTCCATGATGACCTGGAGCAACTGGCCGAGGACGACGTCCTCTTCCTCGGTCTTCGCGGTCAGGTCCGCGTAGGAGTGTTTCGCTTGCGTGTTCACCATTCGTTCCCGCTTGAGTGGTGCCGGGGGGCGGACGCCACCCCGGCGGGCTATCAGCGCGTGATTTGCCGCATGTAGAAGATCGTCTGGATCGTCGGCAGCACCTGCTGCAGCACGCGGTTGAACTGCACCGAGCTGGCCGTGCTGACGTAGACGACGTCGAGCGGTTGAAGCGGGAAGCGACTCGACAGCATCAGCGCGTCGGGCTGCGTCATGTCGAGACGGAACACTTCAGGCTTCGTCGGGTTGTCGCGCATCCCGCGCATCACGTAGATCTTGCGCGGGTTCGCATCGGTGTCGAGAATCCCGCCGCCCGCGGTCAGCGCATCGGCGATGGTCAGCCGGCCCTTGAGCATCGGCACCGTGACCGGCGTCTTGACCTCGCCCATGATGAACACGCGGCTGTCGCTGCGGTCCGGCACGTTGACGATGTCGCCCGGCTGCAGCATCACGTTCTGCTTCACTTCGCCGCGATCGAGCACGCCGTTCGCGTCGAGCGTGTACAGCTTGCCGTCGCGCGTCAGGCGCACGCGCTGCAGGTCGGCCTCGGCGGTCGAGCCGCCCGAGCGCGAGATCGCGTCGACGAGCGTGAGCGGCACGTCGCTCACCGCGAGCGGGCCCGGCTGCTTGACCTCGCCCGTCACCTGCACCTTCTGGCTGCGGAACGACAGCACGCGCACGTCGAGCTGCGGATTCTTCACATAGCGCGCGAGGCTGGACGCCATCTCGTCGCGGATCTGCGCGACCGTCTTGCCCGCCACGCGGATGCGGCCGACGAACGGGAAGAAGATCGTGCCGTCGGCGGCGACCGTCTGGCCGTACGGATCGGCCTGGCCCGGCAGCGCGGTCGTATACGGCTGCTGCAGCGCGCCCGCGACCGATTGCGTCGTGTTGCCGCCGCTCGAGAACGACTGGCCCTGCGGCGTCGTCAGCTCCGGGTGATCCCACACGGTGACGCCGAGGATGTCCTGCGGGCCGACGCGATACGTGTACTGCGACGGATCGGTGTAACGTCCCGGCGGCAGCGGGTGATCGACCTGCGCTTTCTGCAGCTGGTCCATCACCACTTTGGCATCGATGTAATGAACCGGATAGGTTTCGGCCGCTTCCTGCCGGCCTTCGTCCTTCAGGTTCGACGAGTCGAGGTAGTTGCCGGGCGCGGTTGCACAGGCTGACAGGAAAGTCGTCAGCGCGACGGCAAGCGCCACCGGGCGCATCGGGCGTTTCAGCATAGTTTCTGTAGCCATCCTTGAACCAGACGTTCGATCAGTGAGTAGCTCTCGCGGTAGTCGGCCTCGGGGCCGCCGTGCGGGTCCGCAATCTCGGCCCCTTCCCACTTGCCGAGCAGGTGAACCTTGCCGCGCGCGAACGGATCGACCGCTTCGACGGCCGCGATCTGTCGGCGCTCGCTGACGAGAATCAGGTCGGCGTCGCGCACGATCCGGCGCGACAGCCGCCGCGAGCGGTGGGTCGTCGCATCGACGCCGCGCTCGGCCAGCAGTTGCCGCATCACCGGATCGATGCCGTCGCCGTCGTTCGCGTGCACGCCGGCCGAGTGGAACGTCGGACGCGGGCCGCCGCGCGACGCGGCGTGCGACTTGAACAGCATTTCCGCCGCCGGGCTGCGGCAGACGTTCGCGTGGCAGACGATCAGGATGTTCCGGAACATGGCGTCTCGTAACGAGTGACGGAAAGCGGGTTACGCGCTGGCGCGCGCAGCGCCCGGCACGCGGGCGGCGACTGCCTGGCGCGAGCCCGGCCGCCCGATCGGGTGATACTCGATGCCCTGCTCGCTCATCGTCTCCGGCTCGTACAGGTTGCGGCCGTCGAAGATCACCGGCGTCTTCCACAGGCGGCCGAGCGCGACGAAGTCGGGGCTCTTGAACGCCTTCCATTCGGTGACGATCACGAGCGCGTCGGCGTCGCGCGCGGCCTGCGCCTCGTCGTCGACGAAGGTGAGGCGTTCGAGCCAGCTCGGGTGATCGGCCAGATCGAGCGCGATCACGCGGCGCGCTTCCTGCTGCGCGACCGGGTCGTACGCGGCGACGCGCGCGCCGCGCGACAGCAGCTCGGCGATCAGCTCGCGGCTCGGCGCCTCGCGCATGTCGTCGGTGTTCGGCTTGAACGCGAGGCCCCACAGCGCGAACGTGCGGCCGCTCAGGTCCTCGCCGAAGCGCGCGACGATCTTGTCGGCGAGCACGCGCTTTTGCGTCGCGTTGACCGACGACACGGCCTTGAGGATCTGCAGCGACTGGCCGTGCTCGTCGGCCGTGCGGATCAGCGCCTCGACGTCCTTCGGGAAGCACGAGCCGCCGTAGCCGCAGCCGGCGTACAGGAAGTGGTAGCCGATGCGCGGATCGGAGCCGATCCCGCGGCGCACGGCCTCGATGTCCGCGCCGAAACGGTCGGCGAGGTTCGCCAGCTCGTTCATGAACGAGATGCGCGTCGCGAGCATCGCGTTCGCCGCGTACTTCGTGAACTCGGCCGAGCGCACGTCCATGTACAGCGTGCGCTCGTGATTGCGGTTGAACGGCGCGTAGAGCTTCTTCATCAGCTCGCGGGCGCGCTCGCCCGGCACGTCGTCGTCGCAGCCGATCACGATGCGGTCCGGCCGCGTGAAATCGTCGACGGCCGCGCCTTCCTTCAGGAATTCCGGATTCGACACGACCGAGAACATCTGGTCGCCGCCGCGCTTCGCGAGCTCCTCGGCGACCGCCGCGCGCACGCGCTCGGCCGTGCCGACCGGCACCGTCGACTTGTCGACGATCACCTTGAAGCCGGTCATGTAGCGGCCGATGTTGCGCGCCGCCGCGAGCACGTACTGCAGGTCGGCCGAACCGTCCTCGTCGGGCGGCGTGCCGACCGCGATGAACTGCACGTCGCCGTGCGCGACCGCGGCCTCGATGTCGGTCGAGAAGCGCAGGCGGCCCGCCGAACGGTTGCGCGCGATCACTTCCTTCAGGCCCGGCTCGTGGATCGGCACGCCGCCGTCGTTCAGGATGTCGATCTTCGCCTGGTCGACGTCGAGACAGAACACGTCGTGCCCGATGTCGGCGAGACAGGCGCCGGTGACAAGCCCTACGTAACCGCTGCCGATGATAGTCAGATTCATGATGTGTCGGACCCCTTGACCAATGATTCGAAATTCGTAAAACCGGAATGCCTGCGTGACGCAGCGCGTCGGTGTCAGTACGCGTTGCTGCCGGTGAACCCTTTCCACAGCGTCAGCACGACGATCTTGATGTCGAGCCAGAACGACCAGTTCTGCATGTAGTACAGGTCGAGCTTCACGCGGCCCATCATCTTCTCGATCTGGTCGGTTTCGCCGCGAAAGCCGTTGATCTGCGCCCACCCGGTGATGCCGGGCTTGATCCGGTAGCGGAACATGTAGCCCTTGACCAGATCCTTGTAGATGTCGTCGTGCGCGAGCGCATGCGGGCGCGGCCCCACCACCGACATCTCGCCCTTCAGCACGTTGATGAACTGCGGCAGCTCGTCGAGGCTCGTGCGGCGCAGGAACCGGCCGACCGGCGTCACGCGCGAGTCGTTCTTGGTTGCCTGCGTGACCTGCCCGGCCACTTCCTGATGCACCTTCATCGAGCGAAACTTGTAGATCTCGAACTCGTGCCCGTCGATGCCCTTGCGCTTCTGCCGAAAGAACACCGGCCCGCGCGAGGTCAGCTTGATCAGCGCCGCGATCAGCACCATCACCGGCGCGAGCGCCGTGAGCGCCGCCAGCGCGAACAGCCGGTCGAACACGAACTTCGGCAGGATCCGCACGTCGGTGATCGGCGACGCCGCGAGGTTGATCGCCGGCACGCCGAGCACCTCGACCACTTCCTGGTTGAAGAACGACAGCGTGCGCACGTCCGGAATGAAGCGGATGTTCACGAAGTCGTGGCGAAACACCGTCACGATCTGGTGAATCCGGCGCTCCTCCGTGATCGGCAGCGTGAGCCACAGCTCGCTGATCGCGCGGCTGCGCACCAGCCACACCAGCGATTCGAACTGCCGCTCGATGCGCACGTCGTCGAGCGCGACTTCGCCCGGCGCCTCGCTTTCGTCGTACACGCACACCGGGTTGAAGCCGGCCTCCGGCCGCGCCCGCATCTGCGCGATCAGCCGCCGCGCCGCCGGCGTGCCGCCGACGATCGCGACCGCCTTCAGGTTGTAGCCGCCGCGGCGCAACTGCCGCAGCACGACGTGCACGCAGGCCTTCGAGCCGGCGAGCAGCGCCATCGTCACCAGCGCCCAGTAACCCAGCCACAGCCGCGACAGGTCGCCCGACTGGTGAAAGCTGAAGCTCATCAGGATGCCCGCGAGCTCGACCGCGAGCCACGCGAACGCGACGCGCCCCATCAGCCCGACGAGACGCTTGCCGCGCCACGACTGGTAGATGCCGACGGCCGGAAAGAACACGACGACCAGCAGGCAGTCGAACAGCACCGTCGTGCGCTGCAGGTCGCTGAGCCCGATGCTGCCGTCGTGCAGCGCGGCCGCGATCAGCGCGCCCGTCACGACCATCGCGATATCGATGACTCTCGCCAGCACGCTCAACATGTCCGTTTCCTCTTCCTTGAACAGGCGTTTGCCGAACAGCTCCTCGTGCGACCCGTGCCGCACCTTCGATTCAAACGTTGCATGATGCTATTGAAGCGACAAGAAAATTCCCCCTCAAGCGCACAAGTATTTCGAAAAATAATCGGAAATTCTTGCCGCGATCTTTTTTAATTAAATCGGCAGGTTTTCCCGAATCGGGCGGAAACGGGGATTTTTTCAGACTCGTTACGCTTGCCGTGCACCCTTTGCGGGCGGGCACATCCGGCCGGCGACCGGAATTATTTTTTATTTTTTTATTTCCAGCCGATGCCATCGAGGAAAATTCTTCCGGATGAATGCGTGGCGGATATTCGGCATTGGGTCCGGTTTTATTGTCGATTTACTTCATGCTACAACGACAGGCACTGACTTCAACCGTGGAGAGTGTCATCATGAATGCTCCGGCAGTGGCCGCCGAAACGCGCCATTCTTCTTCCGCCGCAACCGCCGTCGGCACGCCCGGCGCCGGTATGCCCGCAGCCGGTATGCGTCTCGCCGTGCAGCCCGTGATTCTTGCCGGCGGTTCCGGCACGCGCCTGTGGCCGATGTCGCGCGAGCGTTTCCCGAAACAGCTGATCGGCCTGCTCGGCGATCATTCGCTGCTGCAGTCGACCGCGCTGCGCCTCGACGGCCTGACGGCCGATCACCCGCTGAACGACGACGTGCTGATCGTATGCGGCGAGGATCATCGCTTCACGACCGCCGAACAGCTGCGCCTGACGGCCAAGCGCGCGACCATCATGCTCGAGCCGCTCGGCCGCGACACCGCGCCCGCGCTGACGCTCGCCGCGCTGCGGCTCGTCGCCGACGGCAACGATGCGGTGATGACCGTGATGCCGGCCGACCATGCGGTCGCCGACCTGCCGCGCTTTCACGCGGCCGTCGCGGCCGGCGTGCACTGCGCCGCGCAAGGCAAGATTGCGACCATGGGCATCGTGCCCAAGCACGCGGAGACCGGCTACGGCTACATCCGCGTCGGCGCGCCGCTCGGCGACGCCGGGACCGGCACCCTCGACGTGCGCCGCCTCGACCGTTTCGTCGAGAAGCCGCACCTCGAACTCGCGCAGCAGTACGTCGCGTCGGGCGAATACTGGTGGAACAGCGGCATCTTCATCGTGCGCGCGTCGGTCTGGCTGAAGGCGATCCGGCAGCTGGAACCCGCGATCTACGCAGCCTGCGAACAGGCCGTCGCCCAGGGCCGGGACGATGGCGATTTCTTCCGCGTCGATCGCGAGGCGTTCGCCGCGTCGCCGTCGAACTCGATCGACTATGCGGTGATGGAGCCGCTCGCGAGCCAGCCGCAACTGTGCGAGAGCGTGGTCGTGCCGCTCGACGCGGGCTGGTCGGACGTCGGTTCGTGGGACGCGATCTGGCAGATCTCGGCGAAGGACGAGACCGGCAACGTCGGCCGCGGCCACGTGCTGTTCGAAGGCGCCGAATCGACGTTCGCGCATTCGGAAAGCCGCCTCGTCGCGTGCGTCGGCACGCAGAACCTGGTCGTCGTCGAAACGCCCGACGCCGTGCTCGTCGCGGACAAATCGCGCGTGCAGGACGTGAAGAAGATCGTCGGGCACATCAAGGCGCGACAAGGCACCGAAGCGACCGATCACCGCAAGGTCCATCGTCCGTGGGGCCACTACGACTCGGTCGACACGGGCGAGCGGTTCCAGGTGAAACGCATCGTCGTGAAGCCGGGCGCGCAACTGTCGCTGCAGATGCACCACCACCGCGCCGAGCACTGGATCGTCGTGCGCGGCACCGCTCGCATCACGCGCGGCGACGAAACGTTCCTGCTGTCCGAAAACGAATCGACGTACATTCCGCTCGGCGTATCGCACCGCCTGGAGAACCCGGGCAAGATGCCGCTCGAACTGATCGAAGTGCAGTCGGGTGCGTATCTCGGCGAGGACGACATCGTCCGCTTCGACGATACCTACGGCCGGCAGTAACGCGCCATGCACCCCGGGCGCCGCTTCGACGGCGGCGCCCGGGCAATACGGACATGATGGAAAAACCGGACGGGCGCGCGGCGCGGGCATCGTGGCACACGACGGCCCGCGCGTCGCGCGGGGACGACGATCAACCGACGCGATACGCGTATTCGCGACGCTCCGACTGCACGGGATCGTTGCGGCTTTCCGACAACGCACCCGCGCGACGCTCGGCGATGAAGCGCTTGATGTCCGATTCCGCACGCGCCAGCGCCGACAAACCGGCCAGCACTTCGCCTTGCGGCTCGCGCGCCGGCGCGTCGCTCGCACCGTGGCGATCGATCCACTGGCGCGCCCAGTCGAGCGCATACTGCTCGGCTTCCTCGGCATCGGTGAAGCGCGGGCCGATCAGGCCCGAGCGTTCGACGCGCCGGTCGTCCTGCGAGATCTCGGCCCACGCGCGATACATCAGGTTCTGCACGGGCTGCGCGGTGCCGCTGATCGTATAGCCGCGATACTCGTCGATCTGCGGCTCGGCCGACGAGAAGCTCGCGGACGACGCCCGCGCATGGCGCAGCTCCGTGGCCGGCGCGCCGGGCACCGAGAACGACACGTCGGCGCGGCCGTCCACCTGGTCGGCCGACATCGTGCTCAACGACGCACCCTCGCCCTCCCAAACGTTTGCCTGCGCAACCGGCAATTGCCACGACTCGGGGTTTTGCCAGAACACGCCACGCAGACGATCGTTGTCGGGCACGGGCTCCGCGCGGCGAGCCGGCACGACGGCCTCCGGCGGCGGCGGAATATACGCGAACGTGCGCCCGCTGAACTGGGTCAGCACGTCGATCATCTGCAGCAGCGTGCCGTTCGCGAGCCACTCCTCGTAGCGACGACGGCACGTCGGCCCGGACGGATAGCGACCGGGCAGCTTGGACCAGGCTTCCCCGGTCGTCAGGATCCACAGCACCGCGTTGGCGACGACACGCGGTTCGGCGCGTGGACGCCCGCGACGGTTCAGCCGGATGGGTTCATCGGCGATCAGCGCTGAAAGGCGAAACCACTCTTCATCGTTAAGCTCATCGAAGAACATAGTCGATCTCTCCACGCAGCCAGGCCGGGGCTGCGATTGGCGGCGCCGTCGCGACACATCGCGTCGCGGGGCGGCCAGGTTGCACATTATGGTTATCCGGCGTTGTGCATACCGGGCGACACCGCACTTTCACGGTGCCGCGATTCCCGGCAATGGCGCACAAATCGCGGTCTCACTCCAATGTGGGAATTTTTGTGCACGAAGCATACCATCCCTAGGGTTTATCTCAATATGACAATGACTTAATGTTACGCACTGAAACAACCTGCCATGGGCGGGCAATCCATTTACGCTTGAATTTTTTTGCGAGATCTTTATGCCGATGGCTGCAAAGGCCCGTCCGGCGGGGCTCCGCAGCGTCTGAAGAATGCGCTGAAACAGGCGGTTTCGGGCTGCTCCGACCCCTGCCGGCAACACCGCCCGGAATAGCCTCCGAAAATCGGTAAATCAGGGGAAAATTCGTAACAAGATATTCATGAATCGGTAAATCATTCAAATTGCGCTGAATCAAATTATCTTCATGCACAATCTCTTTATTGTTTCTCTGCGAGTGATGAAAACACGCTGACGCCGCGCGCCCAATGTGTCCCCGCATGCAAATCCGTCACGCTTGTTACATTTTCGCGGCGAGCGCCGCACGGCCGCGCCGGACGGCGCGGGGCGCGGGTTTCTTCGGGTCGGAACGGAAAAGCGCAAGCCCGCGTGCGTGGCACGCAGCGCGGGGAGGCCGTGGCGCTAGCGCAGATCGCCGGCCAGCGACGCGGTCACGTCCGCGTCCACCCGCTGCGGCGGCATCGTGTAGGCCGGGTGATCGCAGCCGATCGACAGCGCCGCGCCGCCCTTGAGCGCCGCGCGCATCGGCGCATCGAACTCGAAGCGCACGAAGTGCACGGCCGACGTCTTCTCCGCGTTGTCGCGCTCGAGATCCTCGTCGGCGATCGCGTAGACGCTCGCGTGCCCGTCGACCCGCAGGTACACGCGATCCTCCACGCCGATCAGCCGCGCGAGCGCCGCGCGCCGTTCGATTTCATGCTCGTACTCGATCTGCATCGTCGCCTTCAGGTTGGTGCCGTCGGGCACCAGCGGCAGATACGCGTCGAGCTCCCCTTCGATGCCGGCCTCGTCGAAGATCTTCTCGATGTGCAGCATCTCCTGGATCTGATAGCGGATCGTCGTCTCGTCCTCGAACAGGAAACGCAGGTGGTTGCCGAGCGCCACCGCGCGGCGGCGCTTGTACGCGACGAGCCGCGCGTGTTCGGCCTTGCGGATCTTCGCGTACGCTTCGAGCGTCAGCAGGGAGTCGCGGGTCAGCGTCATGGATGTCCTCGTGGATGGCCGGCAGCGGCTCAGATGCCGTACGCGCGGCGCAGCAGCGTCAACGGATGCGCGAGCGGCGCGTGCGGCAGCCCCTTTTCGTCGATGCCCTGCACGATGTGATGGCCGGCGAGCGCGCAGTCTGACGACACGACGTCCGGCTGCGGCTCGGCCATCGCCTTGAACACCGGCGCGCCGATCCGCATCGCCTCCGCATGAAATGCCTTCTTCACGCCGAACGTGCCCGCGTGGCCCGAGCAACGCTCGACCACGTTCACGCGCGTATCGGGCACGAGCGACAGCGCATCGGCCGTCTTGCGGCCGATGTTCTGCACGCGCGCATGGCACGGCACGTGATAAGACACGGTGCCGAGGCCGGTCTTGAAATCGGTCTTCAGCAGCCCGTCGCGATGCCGCGCGATCACGTATTCGAACGGGTCCCAGAACGCGTCGGCCACCGCGCGCACGGCTGCGTCATCAGGGAACATCAGCGGCAGCTCGCTCTTGTACATCAGCACGCAGCTCGGAATCGCGCCGATCAGCGCATAGCCGTCGCGCGCGTAGCGTTCGAGCACCGGGATGTTGACGGCCTGCTTCGCGGCGACGCCGTCGAGATTGCCCTGCTCGAGCAGCGGCATCCCGCAGCACGCTTCGCGCGCGACGAGTTCGTACGGGATCTCGTTGTGCGCGAGGATCGCGAGCAGGTCGTGGCCGATTCCCGGCTCGTTGAAGTTCACGTAGCAGGTCGCATAGATCGCGACCTTGCCGGGCGTGCGTTCGCCGTCGCGCACGGGCGGGTTGTCCGAACGTCTGGCGGCGCGCCGGAACTTGCGCGGCGCGAATTCCGGCAGCCACGCATGACGATCGACGCCGAGCGCCGCTTCGAGCGCGTGGCGCGCGGGCGGCGTGCGGTTCACCGCGTTGACCGCCTGCGTGACGACCGGAATGCCCGCGAAATGGCCGAGCGCATCGGTATTCGACAGCACCTTGTCGCGCAACGTCGCTTCGCCGCGTTTGTAACGCGCGGCCTTGCCGCGCAGCATCAGGTGCGGGAAATCGACGTTCCATGCGTGCGGCGGCACGTACGGGCATTTCGTCATGTAGCAGAGGTCGCACAGATAGCACTGGTCGACGACCTTGCCGAACGCGGCCTTCGGCACTTCCTCGATGTCGCCCGTCGGCGTGTCGTCGACCAGGTCGAACAGCGCCGGAAACGCGCCGCACAGCGACACGCAGCGCCGGCAGCCGGCGCAGATGTCGAATACACGCGTCATTTCCGCATCGATCGCGGCCTGGTCGTAGAACGCTTCGGACTGCCAGTCGAGCGGATGCCGGGTCGGCGCTTCGAGACTGCCTTCCTTGTGGGGCATGGGACGCTCCCGCGTGGCGCGCATGTGCGCAAGCGCACCGCCCGCGCGCTGCGGGCGGCGACAGAACGAACGGCCGGCTGCGGGCCGGTCGCACGGCGATGCCGTGCGGCCCGCGGCGGCTCGTCAGTCGACGAGACTGTCCAGCGCCTTCGTGTAGCGGTTCGCGTGGCTGCGTTCGGCTTTCGCGAGCGTCTCGAACCAGTTCGCGATTTCGTCGAAACCTTCGTCGCGCGCGGTCTTCGCCATGCCCGGATACATGTCGGTGTATTCGTGCGTTTCGCCGGCGATCGCCGATTCGAGATTCAGGCGCGACGAACCGAACGGCAAGCCCGTGGCCGGATCGCCGACGGCTTCCAGGTATTCGAGATGGCCGTGCGCATGGCCGGTTTCGCCTTCGGCGGTCGAGCGGAACAGCGCGGCGACGTCGTTCTGCCCCTCGACGTCGGCCTTCGAAGCGAAATACAGATAGCGTCGATTCGCCTGCGATTCGCCCGCGAATGCGGCCTTCAGGTTCTCTTCGGTTTTGCTGCCCTTGAGTTGAGCCATTTGCGCCTCCGTTCGAGTCGGCGCGGCCACGTGCGACGCCGGGCCGATCAGATATGTGGGGAACGATGCGTGCGCCGGGCGCGCATCGTGCTCTTCAATCTAGGCGCTCGCGTTCGCATCACCCAATAGGCTTTTTCAATGCGGACGATAGTGTCGGGTGCGGGGTGCGAGGCGGACGGTCGGGAAGACGGAGCGCGCGCGTCATGCGTCATGCGTCATGCGTCACGCGTCATGCGTCATGCGTCACGCGTCATACGGCAGCGCGTCACGCATCCATCGCGCGCTTGAGCAGCAATTCGCGCTCACGCTCGTTGCGCGTCAAATCCGCCGCGCGGCGGAACTCCAGCTTGGCCTCGTCGGCGCGGCCGAGCTTCGCGAGCAGATCGCCGCGCACACTCGGCAGCCAGTGATAGCGCGCGAGCGCCGGATCGTCACGCAGCACGTCGACGAGTTCGAGCGCCGCGGCCGGACCGAACGCCATGCCCACGGCCACCGCGCGATTCAGTTCGACGACCGGCGACGGCGCGACTTCGGCGAGCGCGTCATACAGCGCGACGATCTGCGCCCAGTCGGTGTCCGCCGCCTGCCGCGCCCGCGCGTGGCAAGCCGCGAGCGCGGCCTGCAGCGCATACGGCCCGCGCACGCCGCCGAGCTTCGTCGCCCGCTCCAGCGCCGCGAGGCCGCGCCGGATCAGCAACGGATCCCAGCGGCTGCGGTCCTGGTCGAGCAGCAGCACGGGCCGGCCCTGTGCATCGACGCGTGCATGCATGCGCGACGCCTGTAGCTCCATCAGCGCGACGAGCCCGAGCACTTCGCTTTCATCCGGCGCGAGCCCGGCCAGCACGCGGCCGAGCCGCAACGCCTCGTCGCAGAGCGCCGGACGCATCCAGTCGTCGCCCGCCGTCGCCGCATGGCCCTCGTTGAACACGAGGTAGATCACTTCGAGCACCGACGCGAGCCGCGCCGGCCGCGCATCGGCGGCCGGCACCTCGAACGGCACGTGCGCCGCCGCGAGCGTGCGTTTCGCGCGCACGATCCGCTGCGCGATCGTCGGCTCGGGCGTCAGGAACGCCCGGGCGATCTCGCCCGTCGTCAGCCCGCCGAGCAGCCGCAGCGTCAGCGCGACGCGCGCGTCGGTCGACAGCACCGGGTGGCACGACGTGAAGATCAGCCGCAGCAGGTCGTCGCCGATGTCGTCGTCGCTCGCGTCGGCGAGCGCGTCCGCGATGTCGGGGACGACGTGCGCTTCGAGCGCGTCCATCTCGTGACCGAGCTGGTCGCGCTTCGCCGCATGAAGCGACTCCTGCCGGACCCGGTCGAGCGCGCGGCGCTTCACGGCCGTCATCAGCCAGGCGGCCGGGTTGTCGGGCACGCCGTCGACGGGCCAGTGCTCGAGCGCCGCGACGAGCGTGTCCTGCGCCAGTTCCTCGGCCACGCCGACGTCGCGCACCACGCGCGCGGCGCGCGCGATGATCTTCGGCGCCTCGATTCGCCAGACTGCCTCGATCGCACGATGCGTGGCCTCATGCGTCACGACGCCTGCCCCTGGGCGGACGCATCCAGTGGCATGGCCATCAGCTCCCACGTATGACCGTCCGGATCGGTGAACCCGTGGCCGTACATGTTCGGATACTCGCGCGGCGGCTGCGGCGCGGCCCCGCCGGCCGCCAGCGCCTTCGCGACGAGCCCGTCGACTTCGGCACGGCTGTCGCACGACAGGCACGACAACACCTGGATATGCGTGGCCGGATCGATGATCGTCTTGTCGGTGAAGGTCTGGAAAAACGGCCGCACCAGCAGCATCGCGAAGATCGTGTCGCTGATCTTGATGCAGGCGGCCTGCTCGTTGGTATAGGCCGGCACGACCTCGAAGCCGAGCGCCTGGTAGAACGTCTTCGCGCGCGGCAGGTCGGCTACCGGCAGGTTGATGAAAACCATCTTGTGCATGACGGATACTCCGGTGAGGTGGGATTCAGGCGTGGCTGCGGCCGACGTGGAGATCACGGAACCGCTCGACCGCATCGCTCGGCGTAAGGTCGTCGAGCTCGAACAGCGGCCGCACCTCGATCTCGCAGTCGAGCTCGGCGCCGAACGGCGCGGGGAACCGGCGCGTCCATTCGAGCGCCTCGTCGCGCGAGCGCACCTGGATCAGCGTATAGCCGGCGATCAGTTCCTTCGTTTCGGCGAACGGGCCGTCGATCACCGTGCCCTTGCCGCCCGTGTAGCGCACGCGCCAGCCGTGGGCGCTCGACCGCAGGCCGTTGGCGTCGAGCAGCACGCCGGCTTTCGCCAGCTCCTCGTGATAGACCGTCATGGCCTCGACCAGCCGGTTGTCCGGCAACGCGTCGGATTCGCTGACGGCGTTCGCCCGGATCATGATCATGAATCGCATCGTTTACTCCTTGTCGTCGGTGGAAGGCGGCGCCCGTTCCGCGGCGCCTTATCCGGACGACGGGCGGAACACGGCCGGATCGACATGCGCCACGACAAATCAGGGTAAATACCGAGTCGCGACGTTCACAGGAAGCACGGGCCGACCGCGCGCACCTCGACCGTGCACCATTGCGCGGCCGGGCACTGGCGCGCGATTTCGATCGCTTCCTCACGCGTGTCGACGTCGACGAGGAAGAAGCCGCCGACCATCTCCTTCGCCTCGGCGAACGGGCCGTCGAGCAGGCGCGTCTCGCCGTCGCGCACCTGCACGCGCGTGCCGCGCTCGGACCGCTCGAGCGACTCGACGCCGCGCAGCACGCCGCGGGCCTTCAGCGACTCGGCGAAATCGACCATCCGCGCATAGAGCGCCTGACCTTCGTCGAGGGTGCGCTCGGCGCGCTGTTCGGTCGGTTCGACAATCAACAGCATGTAAGACATGGATTTCTCCTGTGGGGACGGGGCGCGGCGGCATGCGCCGGGCGAGCGGCACGCGGCGCCCGGTGCGAAAGCGTAACAGCCGCGAGGCGGCTTGCCGCATCGTTGGCCAATCGGTACTGGCCGGACGGCCATTTCGGCCGCAGCCTGACATTTTGCCTTCAAGATGCGGTCCCGAACTGTCGGATTTTGATCCTGTGGACCGTCTCATGTCACGCCCGCTTCCCCTGTTTGCCGTTGCGCCGTTCGTGGCGTCGTCCGTCGGGCTGTCCGTGGCCCTCTGTGCCCGGCCCGCCGCCGCGCTGCCGGTCAGCAGCGGCTGCGGCGGCGCGGCCACGGCGATCGCCGAGATCCGTCGCGCCGGCGGCCCGTCGCCGCTCGCCGGGCAAACGACGTCGATCGAAGCGGTCGTCACCGCGGCGTTCGGTGGCGCCGACGGCCTGGGCGGCTTCTTCGTCCAGCAGGCCGACGCGCAGCGGCGGCGCCGGCCGGGTATCCCGGAAGGCCTGTTCGTCTACGCACCGAACGCGCGCGCGGCGCCCGGCGATCTCGTGCATCTGACGGGCAAGGTCGACGAGCAATACGGCCGCACGCAATTCACGCTGACGGGCGGCATGGCCGTCTGCGCGCGCGGGCAGACGGTCACGCCGGCGACGCTCACGCTGCCGGTCGCGTCGCCGGCCGTCCTGGCCGCGCACGAAGCGATGCGCGTACGCCTGCCGCAAACGCTGACGGTCAGCGATACCCACGAACTCGGCCGCTACGGCAGCATCGTGCTGAGCAACGGCCGGCTGCGCACGCCGACCCAGGTCGGGCCGCCGGCCGACGCCGCCGCGCACGCCGCGGCCAACGCACTGAACCGCATCGTGCTCGACGATGGGTCGAACCGGCGCGACCCGGCGACCGTCCGCTATCCGCCGCCCGCGCTGAGCGCCGCCAACACGCTGCGCGCGGGCTATACGGTACGCGGCGTCGAAGGCGTGCTCGAATGGCGCTACGGCACCTGGCGGCTGCAGCCGGTGGCCGGCGCGGCGCCCGTCTTCGATCCCGCCGCGAACCCGCGTCGCGCGGCACCGGCCCGGCATCCCGATGCCGACTTGCGCGTCGTGTCGTTCAATGTCTTCAATTATTTCAACGGCGACGGCCATGGCGGCGGATTCGACGCACCGGGCAACCGCGGCGCGAAAACGCCCGCCGCGTTCGCGCGGCAGGAAGCGAAGATCGTCGCGGCGTTGCGCGCGCTGCGCGCCGACGTGATCGGGCTGATGGAAATCGCGAACAACGGCCACGGCGACGCGAGCGCCATCCGGCGGCTCGCCGCGCAGCTCGGCGACGGCTGGCGCACGGTCGACCCCGGCACCGCGCGGCTGGGTCGCGACGCGATCGCGGTCGCACTGCTGTACGACAGCCGCACGGTCGAGCCGGTCGGGCGCGCCGCCACCGTCGCCCTCGGCGGCCGCCATCGCCCGCCGCTCGCGCAGACGTTCCGGCGCATCGGCGGCACGCACGCTTTCACCGTCGCGGTCAATCACCTGAAGTCGAAGAATTGCCCGCACGCGAGCGGCGCCAATCTCGACCAGTCCGACGGCCAGGGCTGCTGGAATGCGGCGCGCACGCGGGCCGCCGCGCGCGTCGCCGACTGGCTCGCCACCTCGCCGACGGGCGTCGCCGCCGGCGGCGTGCTGCTGATCGGCGATCTGAACAGTTATGCGAAGGAAGACCCGGTTCGCGCGCTCGAGGCGCGCGGCTACGCGAACCTGGCGGCGCGCTTCGTCGGCGATGCTGCGTACAGCTACGTATTTCGCGGCGAAGCCGGCAATCTCGACCATGCGCTGGCCACGCCGCCGCTCGCCGCGCGCGTGAAAGCCGTGCGGTTCTGGCACATCAACGCCGACGAACCGCTCGTTCTGCAACCCGTGCCCGATTACAAAACGTCCGCGCGCCGGTCGACTTATTACGCACCCGACGCCTACCGCTCGTCGGACCACGATCCCGTCGTCATCGACGTCGCGCTGGACGACGCCGCCGCGCAACCGGCACCGGGCACAAATCGTGCGCATCGATGACGCGTCGAGTAGTGCATTTGCATCAACAACCAACCTGCAACGGCACTATTTACCTGATGCCCCTGGCGACGCCATATTTACCGGACCTTCACTGCGCCCCGCTGCTCGACACGCTGTACCGCCCCGACACGCGAAATTTTTTCAACCGCTGCGCGGCCCCGCGCGACGGGGCTCCCCGGCGATCCTGCCGACGCATTGAAAATTTGTCTCGAAACTCAATCGGATCAAGTGAATCACATCAGTTGCTGCGATTCGTCTTATCTTCAAATTGCCTGGAATCAAAGGAGGATAAACACCATGGCGCTTACCGACTCGATCGAACACAAGCTGGACCGCGGCCTGTCCGACATCCGTCGCACCGGCCGGCGCGTGGGCCGCACGACGCGCTCGGCGGCCCGCGACCTGCATGCCGACGTGACCGACGATCTGCGCGGGCTAGTCGACGAACTGGAAGATCTGCTGAAGAACGATGGCGATGGCGATATCGCCGCCCTGCGCAAACGCGTGCAATCGCGGCTCGATGAAGCGCGCAGCGCGCTCGACTACGCGTCGGGCAGCGCGGCCGCCCGGCTGCGCGATTCGGCCGAACGCGTATCGCAGGCCGTGCACGACAACCCCTGGCAAACCGCCGGCGTCGTCGCGGGCCTCGCGTTCGTTGCGGGCCTGCTCCTTTCCCGCCGTTGAACGGGGCCGCGTGCAACGCCGCCCGCCCCGCCCGTCATCCATCAGACAACGAAGGAGAACCGCCATGCAGAAGTCCCTCGCCATGAAAGCCGCCGCCGCCGTGATGCTGGGCAGCCTCGCCCTCGCCGGCTGCACGACCACGTCCGGCAAACCCGATAGCGCCGCGGCCAGCGCGTCGAAGCGTCAGTCGATCGACGCCAGCGTGAACGCCACGTTGTCGCGCCTGTATTCGACGGTGCCGGGTTCGCGCGACCTGGTCTCGAAAGCACGCGGCGTCCTCGTGTTCCCGAACGTGCTGCAGGCCGGCTTCATCGTCGGCGCCCAGTCCGGCAACGGCGCGCTGCGGGTCGGCGGCAGCACCGTCGGCTACTACAACACGTCGTCGCTGTCGGTCGGCCTGCAGGCCGGCGCGCAGTCGAAGGCGGTCGTGTTCCTGTTCATGACGCAGGATGCGCTCGACTCGTTCCGCAAGTCGGACGGCTGGTCGGCCGGCGCCGACGCATCGGTCGCGGTCGTGAAGGTCGGCGCGAACGGCGCGGTCGACTCCAACACGGCTACCGCACCGGTGGAAGTGCTGGTCCTGACCAACGCGGGCCTGATGGGCGACCTGTCGGTGAACGGCACGAAGGTCACCAAGCTCAACATCTGACGACGCGGTACGCGGCCTCGCGCCGCGTTCGCTTCCCGGCAGCGCCGCGGCCCCGGCCGCGGCGTTTTCGCATGTGTCTCACGCAGCGGCTATGATGGCGGCACCTTTGCGGGCATACTCCGCATGGGCCGCCCGGCGGCGCATTGCGCCGCGAACCCGTGACGTTCGCGAACCGATCGCGCACGGGACAACGAGATTCAATCAAACCACGCATCAATCTGCGCGAATGTCACCCATGGATAGCGGACACGACCACCAAAAATTCTTCTACTTCCTGCTGTTCGCGGTCACCGTCGGACTGTGCTGGATCCTCGCGCCGTTCTCCGGCGCCGTGTTCTGGGGCACCATTCTCGCGATCCTGTTCCAGCCCGTGCAACGCTGGCTCGCCGCGCGCTTCGGCAAGCGGCGCAACCTCGCCGCGCTCGTCACGATGTCGCTCATCATCCTGATCGTGATCCTGCCGCTCGTGTTCGTCACGGCGACGCTCGTGCAGGAAATCGCGTACGTGTACCAGGAGCTCAAGGACGCGCAGCCGAATTATTCGCAGTACTTCCACGACATCATTCACGCGCTGCCGACGTCGATCCAGAACCTGCTGCAGAAATACGGGTTGACCAACATCCCGGGCATCCAGAAGAAACTGACCGACGGCGCCGCGCAGATCAGCCAGTTCGCGGCCACCCAGGCGCTCAGCATCGGCCAGAACACGTTCCAGTTCGTTGTGAGCTTCGGCGTGATGCTGTACATGGTGTTCTTCCTGCTGCGCGACGGCGGCGAGATCGGCCGCCGCGTGCGCCGTGCGCTGCCGCTCGACGAAGAGCACAAGAACCTGCTGCTCGCGAAATTCACGACGGTCGTGCGCGCAACGGTGAAGGGCAACATCGCGGTCGCGCTCGTCCAGGGCGCGCTCGGCGGGCTGATCTTCTGGATCCTCGGGATCGAGGGCGTCGTGCTGTGGGGCGCGCTGATGGCGTTCCTGTCGCTGCTGCCCGCGATCGGCGCGAGCCTCGTCTGGGTGCCGGCCGCGCTCTACTTCCTGATGATCGGCGCGGTCTGGAAGTGCGTGATCCTCGTCGCGTTCTGCGTCGGCGTGATCGGCCTCGTCGACAACCTGCTGCGCCCGATCCTCGTCGGCAAGGACACGAAGATGCCCGACTGGGTCGTGCTGATCTCGACGCTCGGCGGGATGGCGCTGTTCGGCATCAACGGCTTCGTGATCGGGCCGCTCGTCGCCGCGCTGTTCATGGCCAGTTGGGACATCTACGCACGCTCCGAACAGGGCGAATGACGCCCGTCCGGCCGCCGGCGCTCCGCACGCGTGCGGAGAGCGGCGGTCAAGGATGACGGATATGGATCACGACGGGCGCCACGGCGCCCGTTGCTTCATCCGCCGCGACCGTCATCACGCCGCCATACGGGCCGACGCGCTGCACCCGGCCCGGCGCCAGCAGCACGCTTTGCCCGGTATGCGCATCGCGCCACGTGGCACGCACCGCCGTGCCGCTCTCGGGCGCGAACGGCGCGCCGTCGGGCCCGACCAGCGCCACCTGCGCACCGGCCAAACGCCGGCCATGCGCATCGAACCGGACCGTGGCCGTTGCTCTGCCGTCGACCGCCTGCTCCGCGTCGACGGGCACACCCGCCGGGGCATCGAGCGTCACGTCGTAGAGATCGACGAGCGAGCCGGTGAACCGGACGACGCCATCCGACGCGGGCTGCCCAGCCGCCATCGCGTTCGACGTGGCAGCCGACATCGCGAGTACGACACCGAGCCCGAACAGCATCTTCCGCACGACGCCGGCGCCTCCTGCCGTTGCCGTTGCCGACCGCTTCGCGTTGTTCCGCATGGTTCCTCCCCTCTACCGCGTCACCAGAAAAACAGGCGGCGTGACGTGTCGGTCACGCCGCCTGTGTGCTGGCAATCACTGTAGGGAGAGCGGCCCGGACAATATATGGGACAAGTCCTAAACTGCAGCCGAATTGATCGAACTCAGCGCGGCCGGCACCGCCCCGCTGCGCGGTGCGACCGAGGTCGCACGCCCGTCACGCGTGCGGATCGACGCGCAGCACGAGCTTGCCGCGATGGTCGCCGTCGAACAGGCGGTTCAGCACGTCAGGGGCGTTTTCGAGACCGTCGGCCACGGTTTCCTCGGCCTTGAGCCGGCCGTCGCGCAGCCAGCCCGCGAGCGTCTGCACGGCTTCGCGGCTCTTGCGGTAGTCGAGGATCAGAAAGCCGCGCATCGTCAATCGCTTCGAGATCAGCACGCCGACGTCGTCCGCCGCGCGGCCGCTGTTGTAGTTCGAGATCACGCCGCACAGCGCGACGCGCCCGCCGATCACCATCCGCGACAGCACCGCCCGCATCACCTCGCCGCCGACGTTCTCGAAGTTCACGTGCACGCCGTCCGGCGTCGCCGCCTTCAGTTGCTGGCGGAAATCGTCGGCCTTGTAGTCGACGGCCGCATCGAAGCCGAGCGTGTCGGTCAGGTAACGGCACTTGTCCGCGCCGCCCGCGATGCCGACCACCCGCGCGCCGTGGATCTTGCCGATCTGCCCGGCGATCGAGCCGACCGAGCCGGCCGCCGCCGACACGACGAGCGTTTCGCCCGGTTGCACCGGCGCGATGTCGGTCAGCCCGTAGTACGCGGTCAGCCCGCTCATCCCGCACGCGCCGAGCAGGGTCGGCAGCGGCAGGCCCGACTGCGCGGGCAGCTTCACGAGCTGCGCGGCCTGCTCGGCCGGCACGACCGCGTAGTCCTGCCAGCCGACCAGCCCCTGCACGAGATCGCCTTCCGCGAAACCCGCATGGCGCGACGCGACCACGCGGCCGATCCCGAGCGCGCGCATCACCTCGCCGATCGCGACGGGCGGCAGGTACTGCGGCACGTCGCTCATCCACACGCGGTTGGTCGGGTCCATCGACAGGTACAGCACGCGCACGAGCACCTCGCCGTCGGCGAGCGCCGGCACCGGTGTCTCGACGAGCGAAAAATGGTCGCGGCCGACCCGCCCTTCCGGGCGCGTCTTCAGCAGCAGCTGGCGGTTCACGGGTGTCGACATGATGTACTCCTCCAATCGTTGTAATTCGGGATGCGCGTCAGACCGCGCACATGCCGCCGTCGATCACGAGTTCGGCGGCCGTCACGAAACGGCTCTCGTCGGACGCGAGATACACGGCCGCATGCGCGACGTCGTCCGGCTCGCCGAGCCGGCGCAGCGGAATGCCGCGCGCGAGCTTGCGCGTCGCGTCGCGTTCGCCGAGCGACTGGAACAGCGGCTCGACGATTCCCGTGCGAATGAACGCCGGGTGAATCGAATTGCAGCGCACGTCGATCTCGCGCCGCGCGCAGTCGATCGCGATCGACTTCGTCAGCGACGCGACCGCCGCCTTCGATGCGTTGTACGCGGTGAAATCCGGCTCGACCTTGAACGCGGCGACCGACGAGATGTTGATGATCGACGCGGGATGGCTCTCGGCCAGATACGACAGCGCGTGCTTGCAGCCGAGCACGATGCTCTCGACGTTGATCGCCATCACGCGGCGCCATTCGTCCAGCTCGATTTGCGCGGGCGAACCGATCGAGCCGACGCCCGCATTGTTGACGAGCACCGACAGAGCGCCCATCGCATCGGTCGCCTGCGCGAGCAGCGCCTGCCAGCGCGCTTCGTCGCGCACGTCCTGGGTCGCGGCGAACGCGACCGGTGTCGCGTGGCCCGCGTTGAGTTCCTGCGCGAACGCGTCGAGCACCGCCGCTTCCGCGATGTCGGTCAGGAACACGCGCGCGCCCTGCTCGACCATCCGGCGCGCGATCGCGCGGCCGAGGCCGCCGGCGGCGCCCGTGATGTATGCGCACTTGCCAGCGAGGCGCGAAGAAACGATTGTCATGTGACCAGCTCCTGTCGTGAATCGTCGTCGCGGAACGCTGCCGCGACGGGGTTTCCGTGTCGCTGCCAACCGACGTGCGCCGGTCGCCGCTGCGCCGACATGACGGCGCGCCGCACGGATTCCGGGAGTATATCGAGATGAACGCGGCGCGCGCCGGACCGGCCGGGCGGCGCGCCCGCGCTCGAACGACAGCCAGCGTACGCGAATGCCGCCGATCGATGAAATGAATATTCGTTATGCCCGGCCATAGGCACCGTTCATGAGCCGAACGTACCGGCGCCCATGCGCGAACAGCACGGCGCGACCGGTCGGATGGGCTGCGTCGGCTCGTCGATTATCGGGATAACGGGCGTTGCGTTCCGCGTGGGCGAGGAAGCCATCGAGAAGATGATCCGGCGTCGAATCCTGCACCGCGCCGGAAAGCGCCGGACGAACGCCGGCGGCAGGAAAGCGGGCCGCAGCGCCCGCCATCGGCAACCGTCAGAAGCCGTCGCCCGACGGCGCGCGCACGAACGCGCAGAGTTGCGGCGAATGCGTGTCGATCATCTGCTGGAACGGCGCACGGTGCCCGTACGCGATACCCGACACGAGCAACAGGCAGACCGCCGCGACGCGCGGCGAGAACGCGCGCTGCCGCACGCCGTCGTAGCCGCGCAGAAACACCAGCGCGACCAGCGCGCCGAGCACCCAGCCGACGACGACTTCCGGCACGGTGTGCGAGTGATCGAATACGCGGGCAACGGCCGTGATCGCGCCGATGGCCAGCCCGGCCGCGATGCCGGGCGCCTTGCCGTGCCGGAACGCCTGCCACAGCATCGACAGCGCGACCGTCCATACGGACGTCGACAGCATCGTATGGCCGCTGATCACGCGGAAATCGAACTGCGCAAGCTCGATGCCGCAGCCGGCATACAGGATCTTCGTGGCGCCGACGACGCCCATCCCGGCGGCCAGCAGCACGCCCCAGCGGGCGGCGAGGCGCCAGTCGGTCAGCGCGAGCCACGCCGCGCAGGTCAACGCGATCGGCAGGGTCAGCGCGGCATCGCCGATGTTGCTGATTTCACTCCACATGATGGACTTCGGAGACGATCGAAAGACCGCAGTTTACCGCAGGCACGCAGCGTGCCTGTGTCAGCCTGTGACAGGCTGTATCAACCGGCGACACCGGTAATCAACAGCAGGTTCGTGCCGGTGATCACGGCGAACAGCGCCCACGCGGCCACCTGCATCCCGCGCCCGATCGCGTGCTCGCCCATCGTGCGGCGATCGCTGACCGAGCGGATCAGCGGCCACATCGCGAACGGCAACTGCAGGCTCAGCAGCACCTGGCTCCACACGAGCAGTTGCCCGACCGAGCCGTCGCCGAGCCACAGCACGCCGATCAGCGCCGGCACGAGCGCGAGCCCGCGCGTGATCAGCCGGCGCTGGTAACACGGGATCTTCGTATGCAGGAAGCCGTCCATGATGACCTGGCCGGCGATCGTGCCGGTCAGCGTCGAGCTTTGACCCGACGCGAGCAGCGCGATGCCGAACAACAGCGCGGCCGCACCGCCGGCGATCGGCGTGATCAGCCGGTACGCCTGCTCGATGTCGGTCACGTTGTGCTGGCCCGTCGCATGGAATGCCGCGCCCGCGACGACGAGGATCGCCGCGTTGACGAGCATCGCGACGAACAGCGACACGCAGGTATCGATGCGCACCAGCGCCAGCGTGTCGCGGATCACGCCGCGCGCACCGCCGACGACGTGCCGCGTCTGCACGACCGACGAATGCAGATACAGGTTGTGCGGCATGATCGTCGCGCCGACGATGCCGAGCGCGAGCACGATCGCGTCCTTGCGGTCGTGACCGGGATCGCCGGGCACGAGCCCGCCGACCACCGCATGCCAGTCGGGCGGCGTGATCGCCACCTGCGCGACGAAGCAGAACGCCATCGTCGCGATCAGCCCGAGCACGATCGCCTCGATCTGCCGGAACCCCTTGCCCTGCAGGCCGAGCACGATCACCGTGTCGAGCGCGGTGAGCACGACGCCCCACGCGAGCGGCACGCCGAGCAGCAGCTTGAACGCGAGCGCGCAGCCGAGCACTTCCGCGATGTCGCACGCGATGATCGACACCTCGGCCGTGATCCACTGCACGACGCGGCCGAACCGGCCGTAGCGGTCGTAGCTGGCCTGCGCGAGATCCTTGCCCGCGACGAGACCGAGCCGCGCCGCGAGCATCTGCAGGAAGATCGCCGCGAGGCTCGAGAACGCGACGACCCACAGCAGCGAATAGCCGAACTGCGAGCCGGCCTGGATATCGGTCGCCCAGTTGCCGGGGTCCATGTAGCCGATCGCGACCAGCAGGCCGGGGCCGAAGAAACGCCTGAGCTTCTGCCAGCGCGGCGCGGCGGCGTCGATCGTGATGCTGCCCTTTACTTCCGACGGGCAGAAAGGGGCGGTGGCGGTAGTGGGGAGGAAGGGCATGGAAACCGGGAATCGAGATCGCGATCCGTCGATTTTACGGGTATCCGTCCCGTTTTATCGTGCGCGACCACGCACGCGTCGCACCCCGCTCCGTCAACGTCGCCGTCGCCGTCGCAACATGCGGCGGCTCGTCCTTCGTCCGGAACGGGCGACGCCGCGCCCTGCGCGAGGATCTTTTCCCGCTCGGCGACGCGAAACTCGGTCGGCGACATCAGCAGCCGCTGCCGAAACAGCTTCGCGAGCCGCTCGCCGCTGCCGAAGCCGGTGCGCCGCGCGACCTTGTCGGCCGGCAGCGTCGTATGGATCAGCATGTGGCACGCCCGTTCGAGCCGCACGTGCTGGACGAACTCGGTCGGCGTCACGCCGATTTCCTTCTTGAAGCGCCGCAGGAAATTGCGCTCGCTCATCGCGGCCGCCTGCGCGGCGCTCGCAATCGAGATGCGGTTCACGCTCTGCGCGCGCAGCCGTTGCGCGGACATCCGGATCGACGGGCTCGCACTCAGTTCGCGGAACGCCCACATCGACTGCGCATAGCGCTGCTCGACCGGCCGCATCATGTTGCTGGCGATCTCCTGCGCGGCGCTGTCGCCGAGGTCGACGCGGAACATGTCGAGCGCGGCGGCGAACACGTCGGTCTCGCCGGCCTGCAATTCGATCGTCGTGGTGGCGCGGCGCGCGGCCCTGCCCGGCCGCACGTCGATCGCCGACGAGGGCCGTCGCGTGGCGGCGAGCGCGGGCAGATCCATCGCGTCGACGATCCAGCGCGCATGCCGGCGAATGTCGGTCAGGCGCCGCTGCAAGGCGTCGTCCCAGTTGACGGCCGCGCGCTCGCCATGAAGATGAAAGAACGCGAGCGCCCGGCGGCTGTGTTCGTCGCCGAGCGGATCGGCCGCGATGCGCACGCCGGACGACGACTGCAACAGTCCCCCGCTTTCGGAGACGTACTTCAGCTGGTAATCCGCGCTGTACGCGTGCAGGCGATTCGCCAGATTGAAAGCTTCGCCGAGGCGCGCGGCCTGGGCCAACGAAAACCCCGTACTCAAATAGATAACGACCCACCGCTGATCTGCTGCATTCACTGGCCAAGCCCCCGACTTGTTCGACTTCTTCTAATACCGTCGAACTGTCAGGCTTATATTTGGTTTGAATGCGTGCGACAGGACGGCTATCCCGAAATATGAAGCGACGGCATCTTAGCCGAACGGGTAGCGCCTTTGGCGCGAAATGGCCGACGGGGACAGCATGATGGCGGATTACTACAGGCTGCTGCCCGCCGCTGGTATGCCGGCACAGAATCGCGTATGCGATGCGGTCGATTATTGCGGCCGTCATCCGCAATGACGGGGGTAATGACAGGCGTATTCGAGGGCGATGTCCATCGGCAAAACAGACGTTCGCGTATCGGCCCGAACGGCATCGACACGCATCGAACGCGCGCGATCGCCGCGCATGTCAACCGGCGCATCCGTTGCCTGCACATCCTTTAGAATCGATCGTCCTTCACCACGCCGCCCGCGCTCCGTGCCCGCCGCTCACCGTCTCGACCTGAACCTGTTTCGCGTGCTCGACGCCGTCTACGTGCACGGCGGCATCGGCGCGGCCGCCCGCGCGCTGCATCTCACGCAGCCGGCCGTCACGCATGCGCTCAACCGGCTGCGCGCGCATTTCGACGATCCGCTGTTCGTGCGCCAGGGCAACCGTGTGGTGCCGACCGAACGCACGCGGTCGATCATCGCGGACGTGCAGCTGCATTTGAAAGGCTTGCAAGGCACCGCGCGCGATCCGGCCGCCTTCGATCCCGCGACGCTCGACCTGAGCATCGCGGTCGGCATTCGCGACGTGCTCGAATCCATCGCATTGCCGCGCATCGTCGCCGCGTTCGCCGACGAAGCGCCGGGCCTGCGGCTCGTCAGCCGGCGCATCGCGGTATCCGACATCGAGCGCGAGCTCGCTTCGGGCAATCTCGACCTCGTCGTCGACCGGCGCGTACAGACCGGCCCGCGCATCGCCACCGAACACCTGCTCGACGATTCGCTCGTCGTCGCGCTGCGCCGCGATCATCCGCTCGCGCGCGACGCGCTGCGACGCAGCGACTATTTCGCGGCGCAGCATATCGCCGTGTCGTCGCTCGGCGAGCCGCAATCGCTCGACGTCCTGCTCGGCAACGACGGACGCTTCCGCGACATCCGGCTCACGTGCCAGCACTATTTCGCCGCCTGCCAGATCGCCGCGGCCGGCGACCTGCTCGTCACGCTGCCGCACACCTATGCGCTGCGCATGGCCGCGCTGCTGCCGATCGTCGTGCGACCGCTGCCGCTGCGGCTCAAGCCGTTTCCGCTGCTCGCGTACTGGCACGAATCGCGCGACACCGATCGCGCGCATCAGTGGGTGCGCGAACGCATCGCCGCGCTCGTGCGCAGCAGCGCCGGCATCGCCGACGCGTAGCAGCGCAGCAGGCGCCCGCGCGAACGGGACGGTATGCTGACGGCTGCACGCCGCCATGCGGCGCCCGCTTTCCTTGATCCGCTTACCGGAGACTTGCCATGTCGCTCATCCACGCCGCCGCCGTCCTCGATGCCGACGCGCCCAACTACGTCGTCCAGTTGCAGGCCGGCACGCATGCGCTGACCGGTGACGAAGCGCCGCGCGAAGGCGGCCAGGATCGCGGGCCGGCGCCATACGAATTCGTGCTGGCCGGGCTCGCGCAATGCACGGCCGCGACGCTGCGCATGTACATGCAGCGCAAGACGTGGCCGGCCGCGCGCATCGCCGTGCGCACCGAGCTGCATGCCGATCGCGAAGGTGTGCAATACGTGCGCCGCGTCGTCACGCTCGACGGCCCGCTCGACGATGCGCAACGCCAGCGTCTCGCGGAAATCTGCGAGAAAACCCCGGTGACGCAGTTCATCAAGCGCGGCACGCGGATCGAAACGACGCTGAACTGACGCACGCGGCGGGCCGTCCGGTCTGCCGCCTGACAAACGAAACGGGCGGGGCGCGCATCCGTGCGCGCCCCGCCCGTTCATCGATCCCGCCCGGCGCTTACAGTCCGAGCGCGGACAGGTCCAGCTTGCCGTCCTTCATCGGCGGGCACCAGAAATACGCGCCCGTCAGCGGCCGCGTGAAGCGGAACAGGCCGTCGACGATCCCGTCTTCCGCGCCGCTCATCCGGCGCATCTGCACGTCGAACGCGCGGAACGAGCAGCCGAACGCGACGAAGTAGAGGCCCGCGCGACGCGCGTCCGACCACGGCGACGAACGGCGCAGCATGAACGCCTCGGGCTCGAAGCTTTCCTGCGCGGTGCGCTTCACGTGCGCGAATTCGGGTGCGTCGTCGAGTTCCTCGTTGTCCGACCGGCGGCGCCCGATGATGTGGTCCATGTCGCCCGACGCAATGCGCTCCATCTGGTCGAAGTCGTGCAGCCACTGCTGCACCGCGACGAAGCTCGCGCCGTCGAGCCCCGCGCCCTGCCCCGTCACGATCGCCGCGGCCACCGCGTCGTCGCCTTCCGGGTTCTCGGTACCGTCCTCGTAGCCGGACAGGTCGCGATCGTTCGAATAGCGGAAGCCGTCGACGGCCTCCTGCAGCACGAACGCCGGCGCCAATGCGCGCTCGATCGCCCGCGCGCGCAGCACGATCTCGCCGCGATCGTCCGAGCGCAGCCAGACCCATACGTCGGCCGGCGTCATCGGCAGCGTGCGGTCGTTCACCGCGAACGCCGGGTAGTCGGTCAGGCCCGGCACCGGATGGCCGAGGTATGCAGCCAGCGCGTGCCCGAAACCGACGACCGTGTCGCGTCCGTCGACGATCTCGCGCAGCGCGGCCAGCGCCGCCGCGACATTGCCGTCGTTCGACATCGTGAAAGTGAGGTATCGCGCTGCCGTATCGATCGGAGCCAGGATGCCTTGCTGAACGTCGCTCATCGTTTCCTCGGGAATGGTTCGAAGTGAATCTGTACGGGCCGCCTCGTCGCGCGCCGCGGACGCGCAAGTGTAATCGATGCGCGCGCCGGCCCCGGTCTGCCAGCGCACAACGTCCGCGAAAAGGGGCCAAAACCCCGAATACTAACCGTATCGACGCTGCAACGCCGCATTCGTCAGACGTTGCAGCGTGCGCGGCTGTCCTGATAGAATCCTTGCACGTCTTTTCGGCGTCCTTTCAACCGTTCACTTCAGGGAGGTGCAGATGTTCCGAATGCCAGCCACCTTCCCGAACGTGGTCCCACGGCGCAGCTGATCCAGCCCGCCGTCCGCGCCGGCTCCCGAGTTTTCCGCTGACCCGTCAGCCGCGCTTTTCCCGACAGCCCGTTTCGTTCCGCCCGCGTGTTTCGCGCGGCCCGGCTGTTGCGTTTTCGACGTTCTCCGAACCGGAAAGCCCCGTCGCGCGATGCGCCGGGCAACGATACATGACCAGAAAAACCTCCCATCTGGGCGGCCATGCATTCCAGGCCGTCTTCGGCTTCACCATTCGTTATTGGCGCAAGCAGCCGGCGCGCATCGCCGCGGTCGCGGGCCTCGCGCTGCTCGCCGCGCTCGCCGACGTCCTGACGCCGTTGTTCGCCGGCCGCCTCGTCGACGCGCTGTCGACCGGCCTGACCGACCGCGCCGCCGCGTGGCATTCGGCCCTCGCCGCGTTCGGCACGCTCGCCGCGCTCGGCATCGGCGCGACCGTGCTGCGCCAGGGCGTCTACCTGAACATCATCACGCTCACGCTGAAGATGATGAGCGAGATCGCCGCCGCGTCGTTCCACCGCGTGCAGCGCTTCTCGACCGACTGGCACGCGAACAGCTTCGCGGGCTCGACCGTGCGCAAGATCACCCGCGGGATCTGGGCGCTCGACCTGCTCAACGACACCGTGCTGATCGCGCTGCTGCCGTCGGTCACGATGCTGGTCGGCGCGACCGTGCTGCTTGGCACGCACTGGCCCGTGATGGGGCTCGTCGTCGGCGCCGGTTCGCTGCTGTACATCGCGGTGACGGTCGCGGTGTCGCTCGGCATCGTCGCGCCGGCCGCGCGGCTCGGCAACCTGTGGGATACGCGGATGGGCGGCGCGCTCGCCGACGCGGTGAGCTGCAACGCGGTCGTCAAGGCGTTCGGCGCGGAAACGCGCGAGGAAGCGCGGCTCGCGCGCGTGATCGGCAAGTGGCGGCAGCGCACGCGCCGCACGTGGGTGCGCGGCACGTTCAACGGCGGGCTGCAGGGTGCGATGCTCGTCGCGATGCAGGCCGCGATGATCGGCGTCGCGCTGCGGCTGTGGGTGAACAACGAAGCGAGCGTCGGCGACATTGCATTCGCGCTGACGATGTTCTTCATGCTGCAGGGCTATTTGCGCGACGTCGGCATGCACATCCGCAACCTGCAGCGCTCGGTAAACGACATGGAAGAACTCGTCGCGCTCGAACGCCAGCCGCTCGGCATCGACGATCGCCCCGGCGCGCCGGCGATCCGGATCGGCCAAGGCGAGATCCGCTTCGAGCACGTGACGTTCCGCTACGGCAACCATCCGGTGCCGCTGTACGACGATTTCTCGATGCGGATCGCGCCCGGCGAACGCGTGGGCCTCGTCGGCCATTCGGGGTCGGGCAAGACGACGTTCATCAAGCTGATCCAGCGCCTGTACGACGTGTCGGGCGGCCGCATCACGATCGACGGCCAGGACATCGCGCAGGTGCGGCAGGATTCGCTGCGCAGCCAGATCGCGATCGTCCAGCAGGAGCCCGTGCTGTTTCACCGCACGCTCGCGGAGAACATCGCGTATGCACGCCCCGATGCGAGCCGCGCGGACATCGAGCGCGCCGCGCGCCTGGCCAGCGCGCACGACTTCATCGTCGCACTGCCGGACGGCTATGACACGCTGGTCGGCGAACGCGGGATCAAGCTGTCGGGCGGCGAACGCCAGCGCGTCGCGATCGCGCGTGCGTTCCTCGCCGATGCGCCGATCCTGATCCTCGATGAAGCGACGTCGAGCCTCGACAGCGAAAGCGAGCTGCTGATCCAGCAGGCGATGGAGCGGCTGATGGTCGGCCGCACGACGCTCGTCGTCGCGCACCGGCTGTCGACGGTGCGCTCGCTCGACCGGCTGCTGGTGCTCGATCGCGGCAAGGTGATCGAGGAAGGCAATCACGACGCGCTGATCCGCATCGACGGCGGCATCTACCGCCGGCTGTTCGAGCGGCAGGCGCTGGAGCTGGCGAAAGGGCTCGCCGATTCGCCGCGGCGCGTGGCCGATCGCGATGCCGGGCCGTTGGGAGAGCCGGCGGAGGTTTGATGCAGGCAGGTCGTCACATGACCCGGCGACATGGCTTCAATCGCCGGGCCATGCCGGCGATCCGATTGGCGTGATCGACGCACGACGAGGAAATGATGTTTCAACCGGACGAAACCCGTATCGAATCGAATCGCCTTTCGCTCGCACCGTTTTCGGCGAACGACGCGGATGCGACGCTTGCATGCATTACGCCGTCGCTGACTCGCTATATGGGCTGGGACCCTCCGGCGAACAGGGAAAGTTTCGATCGCGTCTGGCAGACGTGGCTGCATGCACAAACCGACGGCACAGACTACGTGTTCGTGATTCGACAACGCGACGGTGGAACCTTCCTCGGCCTGGTGGGGATTCATCACGTCAAGCAGGCCATCCCGGAACTGGGCGTCTGGATCCGCGAAGATCGGCATCGCGAAGGGATCGGACGAGAGGCGGTCAGGCTCGTCGTGGAATGGGCGTGCGTGACGCTCAACGTCCGGCGCTTCAACTATCCCGTTGCCGAGGAGAACCATCCGAGCCGACGTATCGCCGAGTCCCTCGGCGGCACTGTAACGGGCCGTGGCGAGACCCCGAAATTCGTGTCGGTCGTTTATCAGATACCGGCACCGGTGACCTGCGAAAGCCCGGGCAGGCATAGGCGGTAAACTCGCGACGATCGACCTTGTTCGTAGTGATCCGGCCCATGGCGGGGACTTCCATGAAAGCGGCCTGCCGCCGTCAGACCGCCGCGGACACGCGCCCCTCCCGTGGATCACTTATCATGTCGGCCAGGCAATTCGCGACGAAAGGCAGACCATGTTTACAGGCATTGTTCAGGGTGTTGGCACCATCAACGCCATCAAGGATCACGGCGAGCTGAGGACGTTCAGCATCGCATTCCCCGAGCGGTTCACCGACGATATCGAGATCGGTGCGAGCGTGTCGGTCGACGGCGTGTGCCTGACGGTGACGACCATCCATTCGCCGGTGCTGATCGACTTCGACGTGATGCTGCCGAGCCTGCGGATCACCACGCTGGCCGACCTCACGACCGGCGCGCGCGTCAACGTCGAGCGGGCCGCGAAGGACGGCGCGGAGATCGGCGGGCATCCGCTGTCCGGTCACGTCGATTTCACGGGGACCATCGTGCACATCGCATCGTCCGAACACAACCGGATGATCCGCATCGGCGTGCCGGCCGAGTTCAAGCGCTATGTGTTCGCGAAGGGCTACATCGCGATCAACGGCTGCAGCCTCACCGTGTCGGACGTCAATCGCGACGAAGGCTGGTTCGAGGTCTGGCTGATTCCCGAAACGCGCCGCGCGACCACGTTCGATGCGAAGGGCGTCAACGACAAGGTCAACATCGAGATCGAACGCAGCACCCAGGTCGTCGTGGATACGATCCGGGAATCGGTCAAGGAGACGCTCGGCGAATTGAACGGCGTCGTCACCGCGCTGCTGGCGGAAAAAGGCATCGATATCGAGGAATTGCTGGCGCGCAACGTCGCGCGGCTGCCGAAGCAGTAACGGCGAATTTCCACCGTGCTAGGTGATCCGCTGGATCACCGAGAACCGGGTGCCGTCGGAAAACACCTCGATCCACGGCTCCGACTCCTCGAATGTCCAGAGGACGAGGTCGAGGTCCGTCAGTTCATGCCAGTCGTCGTCGGGCCACGGCATGTTCCATCCGCCCGTGACGGCCACCACCCCGCCCGTGTAGAGCGGGCATTGCGCCATCCATTCGCGCGCGTAGTCGTGCGCGGCCGCGCCCTTGAAGTTGTCGTTGAATCCCCAGTCGCGCTGCCAGCCGTGTGCGTCGAGGTACGCGCCGATCGCGGCCGAGCCGAAGCGGAACACCGCATCGACGGGCGGAAGCGACGTTGCACCGGATCGGCACAGCGGGTGATCCGAGCGGACAGGTTGCGTGGAAGTCTCCACGCGGCCGCCCGTACCGCTTTCGTCGAGATACACGTTCAGCCAGGCGCCGTCGCGCTCCACAGAGATGCACGACGCGCCGGCGTCGATCCCATGCCAGTAGCCGGTGACGGGTTCGCCGCCGGCCGCGAAGCGGTACGCGTGGCACGGCCTGGCGAGGCGCTTCGCTTCGGTCAGAAAGTCTTCCAGTGTCATTGAGCGTCCGTCAGTCGATTCTTGTACTCCGGATATCGCACGGGGCCGCCGCGCTCGAACGACTTCGCACCACGGCTGCCACCCTGCGTCACTCCGCCTCCACCTGCGCGCCCTTCCCTACCGCCACACGCTGTGCGCGATAAATCCCCGCGTGTCCCGAAAACAGATACGCGACGACACAGGCGACGATCGCATACACGCCGATATCCGCGCCGAACAGTTCGATCGCCATGATCGTCGACGCGATCGGCGTGTTCGCCGCGCCCGCGAACACCGCGACGAAGCCGAGCCCCGCGAGCACGGGCGCCGGCAGCGCCAACACCTGGCCGAGCGCATTGCCGAGCGTCGCGCCGATGTAGAACAGCGGCGTCACCTCGCCGCCCTTGAACCCCGACGCGAGCGTGACGACGGTGAACGCGAACTTGCCCGCGAAATCGTAAAGCGGCAGCGGGCCGTGGAACGCGGCCTCGATCGTCGGGATGCCGAGACCGAGATACTGCGGCACGTTCAACACGGTCGCGGCCACGGCGACCATCAGGCCGCCGAGCACGGGCTGCAGCGGCGCATAGCGGATCACGCGGCGAAACCACGCGGTCAGCGCATGCGTCGCAAACGCGAACAGCCGCCCGACCACGCCGAACGCGATGCCCGCGACGACCGTCACGGCCAGCCCGGTCGCCGATACGGCCGGCACGAACGGAATCGCATAGGCCGTGTGATGGACGCCCCACGCGCGGCACACGACGTCCGCGACGATCGCCGACGCGACGCAGGTCAGCAGCGCGTCGTACCGCACGCGCCCGATCGCGAGCACCTCGAGCCCGAATACCGCGCCCGCGAGCGGCGTGCCGAACACCGACGCGAAGCCGGCCGCGATGCCGCCCATCAGCAGCACGCGGCGATGTTCGCGATCGAGACGGAACACGTGCGTGACGCGATCGGCGAGCGCGCCGCCCATCTGCACGGCCGTGCCCTCGCGGCCGGCCGAGCCGCCGAACAGGTGCGTGACGACGGTCGCGACCAGCACGAGCGGCGCCATCCGCTTCGGCACGAGCGCCTTCGGGTCGTGAATCTCGTCGATCAGCAGGTTGTTGCCGCGCGCGACCGACTGGCCGAATCGATGGTAGATCCAGCCGGTGGCGAAACCGGCGGCCGGCAGCCCCCACAGCAGCCACGGATGCGCGACACGCGTACCGGTCGCCCAGTCGAGCGCGATCAGGAACAGCGCGGAAGCCGTGCCGGCCAGCGCGCCGAGCAGGGCTGAAAGCGCGAGCCAGCGGCACACGTAGCGCGCGGTCGCGAACAGATCGGCAGAAGTCGTGAAAAACATAATTTCCAGATTCGACGGAACATCAAAACCTGGGCGGCAGAATACCGCGTGGACGGCCTGCGACCTCCTGACGACCCAGGAACACGCAGGCATCATCAGCCGGGCAAACCGGCGGTTGAGGGCCGCACCGCACGCTACGCGCCGGCAACGACCGCAGGGAGGCATGCCATCTCCGCAGGCCGCCATTGTACGCGACGCCGCGCCACGCACGCAATGCAGGCGCCGCGCCGCCACGCAGCGACAGCGCGTGCCCGGCGCGCGGTCAGTCGCGCGGCGCGAGCGCGATCCGCGCGATCAACTGGGGCGCGATCTGTTCGAGCGGCAGGATCGCCGACGCCGCGCCGATCGCCGCCGCCGCCTTCGGCATCCCGTACACGGCGCTGGTCGCTTCGTCCTGCGCGATCGTGTAGCAGCCCTTCGCCCGCATCGCCTTCAGGCCGAGCGCGCCGTCGCGCCCCATGCCGGTCAGCAGCACGCCGAGCGCCTCGCTCTGCCAGCCGTCCGCGACGCTGTTGAAGAACACGTCGATCGACGGCCGGTACGGCGTTTCGGCCGGATGCCGCGTATAGCCGAGCACGCCGCGCGGCGATAGCGTCAGATGGTCGTTGGTCGCCGCGAGCAGCACCGCGCCGGCCTCGGGCACGCTGCCCTGCCGCGCGACGCGCACCGGCAGCCGCGTATAGCCGTCGAGCCATTCGGCCATGCCGTACGCGAATGCCTGATCGACGTGCTGGACGATCACGATCGCGGCCGGGAAATCGGCCGGCAACGCGCGCAGCAGCGCGGTGAGCGCGGTCGGCCCGCCCGCCGACGCACCGATCGCGACGAGCGTCGGCTGTCCGCGCGTGGGCGCCGGCCCCGGCGGCACGAGCGCCACGGAGCGGCTTTCGAGCAGCCGGCCGATCTGGTCGATCTTCGCGAGCAGCGCCTGCGGCGATGCGTCGGTCGACAGCCCGAGCGCGAGCGTCGGCGTGTCGACCGCATCGAGCGCGCCGGCGCCCATCGCCTCGTACACCGACGACGTGTTCGCGCTGACGCTCGCCGTCACGATCAGGATCGCGCACGGCGCGCGCGCCATGATCCGGCGCGTCGCGGCGACGCCGTCGACTTTCGGCATCACGAGATCCATCAGCACGACGTCGGGCGGATGCGCGACGCAGAAATCCACCGCCTCGTCGCCATCGGTCGCGACCCACAGCACGCGATGGTCCGCACGCAGCGCGATCACGCGGCGCAGCGCCTCCACGGCCAGCGGCAGGTCGTTGACGATGCCGATGTTCATCCGCGCGCATCTCCGATCAGGTCGTGCACGGCATCGAGCAGCGCCTCGTCGTGGAAGCTGCTCTTCGCGAGGTAGTAATCGGCGCCGGCATCGAGCCCGCGCCGGCGATCCTCGTCGCGATCCTTGTACGACACGATCATCACCGGCACGCGCTTGAGCATCGGGTCGCTCTTGATCAGCGTGACGAGTTCGATGCCGTCCATGCGCGGCATGTCGACGTCGGTCACGACGAGATCGAACGCATCGCTGCGCACCGCGTTCCACCCTTCCATCCCGTCGACCGCGACCGTCACGTCGTAGCCGCGCTTTTCCAGCAGCTTGCGTTCGAGCTCGCGCACCGTCAGCGAATCGTCGACGACGAGCACGCGACGGCGCCGGTCGGCGAGCGCGAGTTGCGGATCGCGCGTGAGCCGCGCGAGCTGGCCGCCGCGCACGAGCTTGTCGACCGAGCGGATCAGGTCCTCGACGTCGACGATCAGCACCGGGTCGCCGTTCTCGAGCAGCGCGCCGGCCGCGATGTTCTGGATCTTGTGCAGGCGGCTGTCGAGCGGCTGCACGACGAGCATCCGCTCGCCGAGGAAGCGGTCGACCGCGACGCCGTACAGCTCGGGTTCGCCGCCGACGACCACGACCGCCGTGCTGGCGCGCGCCACGTCGGGCTCGCCCGCGTCGAGCAGCTGGTGCGCGGCGACGAGGCCCGCGCGCCGGCCGTCGAACGGAAAATGCGGCTGCCCTTCGAGCACGTCGATGTCGTCGTGCGCGAGTTCGAGCGTGCGGCGCACGTGCGCGAGCGGAAACGCATACGGCTCGCCGCCGACCTCGACGAGCAGGCTGCGGATCACCGACAGCGTGAGCGGCAACTGCAGCACGAAGCGCATGCCGGCGCCCGGCTCGTTGAAGATCCGCACCGCGCCGCGCACGCCGCGCACCATCTCCTGCACCGCGTCGAGGCCGACGCCGCGCCCCGACACGTCGGTCACCGCGTCGCGCATCGAGAATCCGGGCAGCAGCAGGAATTCGAGCAGTTCGGGATCGGACAGCCGCGCGGCGGTCTCGTCGTCGGTCAGGCGCTGGCGCACGACAGCCGCGCGCAGCGCGTCCATGTCGACGCCCGGCCCGTCGTCGATCACGCTGACGAGCAGCGAGCCGGCGCTGTGACGCGCCTCGAGCGTGACGCTCGCCTCGGCCGGCTTGCCGCGCGCGTGGCGCGCGTCGGGCGAATCGACGCCGTGGTCGATCGCGTTGCGCAGCAGATGGCCGAGCGGCGCGTCGAGCAGGTCGAGGATGTCGCGATCGACCTGCGTGCCTTCGCCGACGATCGAGAAACGCACCTGCTTGCCGAGCGAGCGCGCGAGATCGCGCACGATGCGCGGATACGCGCGGGTCGCGTCGCCGAACGGGCGCATCCGGCACTGCAGCGCCTCGTCGTACAGCTGCTCGGCGATATGCGTGCTGCGCCGCTCGAAGCGGTCGAATTCGTCCATGCGCTCGGCGAGCGAGCGCTGCAGGTCGTTGAGCATGTGCCGCACTTCGTTCATCGACGCGAGCATGCCGGCGTCGAGATCGTCGGCGAATTGCTCGTACATCAGGTCGAGCGAACGGGCCGCGTCGCGCTGCGCACGCTTCACGCGCAGCATCGATTCGGCGAACGGCTTCAGCCAGCGCGATTCGACCAGCGATTCGCCGGACAGGCTCAGCAGCCGGTTCAGCGTATCGGCGCGCACGCGGCGCATCGCGCCGGCACCCGCCACGCGGCCGGCCTGGGCCGGATCGGGCACCGTGCCCGACACGGCGAGCGGCGGCACCGCGGCACTCGCGCCGACCGGCTCGTTGGCGGCGCCGTCGTGATCGCGATACGGCACGACCGACGGCGGTATCGGCGGCGGCACGGCGGCCGGCGCCTGCATCGTCTGCGCGCCGTCGGCGCCCGTCAGTGCCGCCGCGAACACGTCGATCTCGGTCTGCGATACGGGCGGCCCTTGCGGATCGCCGACGCGCACCAGCAAGTCGACGCCGGCCAGCAGCACGTCGACGTGCGTGGCCGTCAGCGCGATCGTGCCGGCCTGCGCGGCGACGAAGCATTCTTCCATCCGCCCGGCGATGTCGACGCCGAGCGGCACGCCGACGATCCGCGCGGCACCCTTCAGCGAATGCGCGGCGCGCATGCATGCCTCGAGCGCGACGGAATCGGGCTCGCCCGATTCGAGCGCGAGCAGCCGCTCCGACAGCGCCTGGGTCTGCGTGCGCGTCTCCTCGCGATACAGTTCGAGCAGCGACAGGTGGCTCAGGTCGTCATCGCCGCTCATCGCATGCTCCGTGTCACGGCGTCGAACAGACGATCGTCGTCGAGCAGCCCCACCGACTTGCCGCGCCACGCCAGCACGCCGCGCGACAGGCCGGCGCTCGCGCGCCCGACCGTCGCGGGCACCGGCACCCAGTCGGACGCGCCGAAGCGCAGCACGCCCTCGACTTCGTCGACCGGAAACACGACCGGTTCGCCCTGGTGCGCGGCCACCAGCAGCCGCGTGAACCGGCCGTCGTCGCTGCCGCTGCCCGCCTTGCCGGCATCGAGGCCGAGCAGCGCGCCGATCGAGATCGCGATGCGCAGCGTGCCGCGGATGTTGACCACCCCGCGCACGGCCGAATTGCGGCGATGCGGCAAGGAATGGATCGGGCGCGTGCCGGCGATCTCGCGCAGCACGCCGATCGGCAGCGCGAGCCATTCGTCGGCCACCCGGAACGCGAGCGCCGCATGGCGCGTATCGCCGTCGTCGCCCGCTTGCGCGGTGCCGAACGCGCTCATCCGGCGCGTGACGTCGGTCATCTCGGCCACGTCGAGCGGACGCTCGAGCAGCTTCGCCGCGTGCGACGCGTAGACCGGGCAGTTCAGGCAGCGCAGGCAGTCGTTCAGCCGCTCGCACGAGCGGTCGCCGCGCGTGCCGATCCGGTTCCAGCAATCGTCGACGTCGAGCGTCGCGTCGTCAGTGGCAGCGGCGTCGCGGTTCATGAATTCCTCTGGTCATCGCGGTGTCGATCCCGTTTCCGTCATCGTGTCAGCCGGCCGAACGCCGGGCGCGTTCGAGCAGCCATTGCGCGCCCGCACGATCGCCGCCGACGTCGAGCAGCGTCGCGAGATGCGTCAGCGCCTCGTGATGCGTGGGGCGCAGGTACAGCGCCTTGCGATAGAAGTCGCCGGCTTCCGCGGCGCGCCCGCGCGCATCCGCGATCAGTCCGTTCAGATAAAACGCATCGGCATGCGGGCCGACGCGCGCCGAGAACTGCGCGAGCACACGCTCGGCCTCGTCGAACGCGCCCGCGTTCGCCAGCGCCTGCGCATCCTCCAGCGTCGGAGCATCGTCGAGCGCCGCCGCGATGCCGTCGTTGGCCGGGGCGGCCGTCCCGGCGGTTGCCAGCGCGAGGTCGGCCCGGGCGTCGATCGCGGCCGCCGGCACGACCGGCGGCGGCACCGCCGCGAACGGCTGACGCACGTCGCCGAGCCAGGCGGGCGGCGCGACGGCCACCACCGGGCGCGGCGCGGCGAGCGGTGCGATCGTGAAGCGCTCCGCGCCCCGATACGGCGCCGCCGCGGACAGCGGCGCGACCGGTCGCGCCGCGCCAGCCTCGGCCGCCGCGCCGGCCGGCTCGCGATGAAACGCGAACGCGAGCGGCACCCGCGCCGAGCGCATTCCGTGCCGCATCGCGACACCCGTCTCCGCCGGCCCGACGAACAGCACGCCGTCGTCGGCAAGACGCTCGTCGAGCGAGCGGATCACGCGATCCTGCGCGTCGCGGTCGAAATAGATCAGCACGTTGCGACAGAACACGAAGTCGTAGCGAATGCCGGTATCGGCCAGCGGTTCGACGAGGTTCGCGTGACTGAACTGCACGCACGCGCGCACGCGCTCGTCGAGCAGCCAGCCGTCGCGGGTCGGCGTGAAGTAGCGCGTACGAAACTCCGTCGCCGTCCCGCGGAACGCATTGCGCCCGTAACAGCCGAGCCGCGCCTGCTCGATCGCGCGCGGGCTGAGGTCGATCGCGTCGATCGCGAAGCTGGCCGGTTCGAGCCCCGCATCCAGCAGCGCCATCGCCGCCGAATACGGCTCCTCGCCCGTCGAGCACGGCGCGCTCAGCACGCGGATCACGCGGCCAGGCATCGCGGCGAGCCGTTCGGCGGCCAGCCGCGCAAGCGTCGCGAACGCCTCGCGGTCGCGGAAGAACCACGTTTCCGGGACGACGAACAGCTCGATCAGCGCGCGCCGTTCGTCGGCCGACGCGTTGAGCTGCTGCCAGTACGCGTCGAGCGCTTCCGGCGTCACGGGCGGCCGCGCGGCCGACGGCACGCGCTCGCCGTCCGCCTGCCACGCATGGATGCGATCGGTCAGCGCACGCATCAGGAAATCGTTGCCGAGCGAATCGGGGTCGATGCCCGTCTCGCGCAGCAACCAGCCGCGAAATCGCGATTCGGACACGTTCATGCGGACTCCTCCCCGTGGCCCGGCAGGCCGTCGAACAGAGACAGGCGTGCGACGTCGTCGATCAGGTCGGACACCGACACCTGCTGCACGACGCCGTCGGGCGTGTTCGCGACCCGCCCGAGCCAGCGCGTGCGCGCGGTCGCGATGCCGCTCACGCGGAACGCCGCGCGGTCAATCCGCATCGTCTGCGTCGCGCGCTCGACGATCAGGCCGATCGTGCGTTCGCCGTCGGCGTGGCCGGCGTGACTCGCGCGACAGCGGACCATCACGAGCCGCGTCGAGCGCAGCGCCTGCGCGCGCCGCCCGAGCGCCAGCATCGGCAGGTCGATCACCGGCACCGGCTGCCCGCCGCGCATCAGCAGCCCGGCGATCCAGTCCGGCGCGCCGGGCACCGCCTTCATGACGGCGAGCGGCAGCACCTCGTCGATGCCGGCCGCGTCGAGCGCATAGCGCTCGCCGTCGAGCTCGAACATCAGGAACAGCGCGTGGGCGCCGTTCTGCGGATCGGCGCGCGTCACGCGTCGACCTTGAAGCGCGACACGCTGGTGCGCAGCTGGTTCGCGACGAGCGTCAGGTCGTCGATCGCCTGCGACGACTGGCGCAGCGATTCGGCGGTCTGCTGCGCGGCCTCCGACAGTTGCGACAGCGCCTGCGTGATCTGCTCGGCGCCGTTCGCCTGCGTCTGCATCCCTTCGTTGACCATCTGGAAGCGCGGCGCGAGCGTCTGCACCTCGGCGATGATCTGCGACAGCTGCCCGCCGACCTGCTGCACGTCGAGCATCCCGCGGCGCACTTCCTCGGAGAACTTGTCCATCCCCATCACGCCCGCCGACACGGCCGACTGGATTTCCTTGACCGTCTGCTCGATGTCGTAGGTCGCGACGGCCGTCTGGTCGGCCAGGCGGCGGATCTCGGTCGCGACGACCGCGAAGCCGCGGCCGTACTCGCCGGCCTTCTCGGCCTCGATCGCCGCGTTCAGCGACAGCAGGTTGGTCTGGTCGGCCACCTTGGTGATGGTCGCGACCACCTGGTTGATGTTCAGCGCCTTCTCGTTGAGGATCGCGAGCTTCGCGTTCACCGAGCCGGCCGCATCCATCACGCTGCGCATCGTCTCGCCCATCCGCGTGAGTCCGCTCTGGCTCACGCCCGCGAGCGTCGCCGACTGCTCGGCCACGCCGGCCACCTCGTTCATCGTGCGCAGCAGGTCGCGCGACGTCGCGAAGATCTCGCGCGAGGTCGCGCCGATCTCGGTCGTCGTCGCCGCGGTCTCGTTCGCGGTCGCCTGCTGCTCGCGCGACGTCGCGGCGATCTCGGCCACCGACGTCGTCACCTGCAGCGACGACTGCTGCGCGCGCGAGACCAGCTCGGTCAGCTCGTCGGCCATCCGGTTGAAGCCCGTCTCGAGCGTGCCGAATTCGTCGCGACGGCGCAGATCGAGGCGACGCGTCAGGTTGCCGGTACGCATCACGTCGTGCACCTCGACGAGCCGCGCCATCGGCACGGTGACCGAACGGTACAGCACGTACCCGAGCCCGAGCGCGGACAGCAGCACGAACGCCAGCGCGGTCGCGAGCACGATCTCGGTGTCCTGCACCGATTCGCGGATCAGCTTCGCGGATTGCTCGGCGAACTTGCGGTTCTCCTGCACCAGCACGTTCGCGTTGCGCACGACCTCGGTCCACGCGGGCAGCACTTTCGCGTACGCGGCGACCGCTTCCTCGTGCGACACGCGGCCCTTCTGCACCGCTTCGTTCAGCAGCGGCGCGTAATGATCGTAGGCGCCGCGGAACGCCACGAAGCGCTGCCGGTCGTCGTCGCGGAACGTCGTGTTCTGGTAGTCCACCGACAGCGACTCGATGTCCTTCAGCACGTCGGGGATCTTCGCGAGATCGCGCTGCACGGTTTCGGGTTCGGTATCGACGAAGGTCGCCTGCTGCAGCAGCGTGAACGATTCGTTGACCGAGCCGCGCAGCGTCGACGCGAGGTAGACGCCGGGCAGCGAGTCGCGCTCGATGCTGATGGCTTCGGCGTTGATCGCGCGCAGTCGCTCGTACGACACGCCGGCGGTCACCAGCATCAGCACGAACAGCACGCCGAAGCTGAGCAGGATGCGATTGCCGAGCGTCAGCCGGCCAGCGCCGATGGTCGGATGCAGGCTTTCATTGGTCGCGCGGGGCGTCACGGTGGCCATGTTCGTTATGGGCTTTCTAAATTCAGCGTTGAAAAAATCCGCGTCCGCATGCGCGCCGGGTGGCGCGCCACGAGCGCATCGGGGTCTCGCGAGCGGCGCGGCGCCGGCAGGCCGCGCCGCGAAATCACCGCTCCGCTTGCGCCGGCAGCCGAAGCGCGACCATGAAGCCGCGCGCCGTATTGCGCATCAGGATCTGGCCGCGATGCCGCGCCGCCGTCGCGCGGACGAACGCGAGCCCGAGGCCGAAGCCGCCGCGCGCCGCGCCGTGCGCGGATTCGAGCTGCACGAACGACTCGGTCGCGGCCGTGCGCTGTTCCGGCGCGATGCCCGCGCCGGCGTCCTCGACGCCGATCAGCCAGGCGCCGTCCTCGCCGCCCAGCGTGCAATGTACGTCCATCCCGGCCGGCCCGTATTTCAGCCCGTTGTCGACCAGGTTCGCGACCGCGCGCGTCAGCATCATGCGGTCGCCCATCGTCACGCACTCGGTATCGGGCACGTGCGCGATCACCCGGCAGCCGAGCCCGGCCGCCTTCTCCCACAGCTGGTCGACGGCGTCGAGCACGATTTCGTTGAGACTCACGACCTCGTGCGCGCGGCGCTCCGACTGCGCGCGGGTCAGATGGATGAAACCGTCGGCGAGCGCGAGCGCGCGCCGCGCATGGCCGGCGATGCGCTCCATGATCGCCGGCATGTCGCCGTGTTCGGTCCGGTAGACGTCGAGCAGCGCGAGGATCGACGTCTGCGGCGAACGCATGTCGTGCGACAGGAAATCGAGCGCCTCGTCGCGCTGCCGCGACATCAGGTAAGAATTCGAGTGATAGCGGATGCGCGCGGTCAGCTCCATCGCGTCGGGGAGCTTCACCAGATAGTCGTTCGCGCCGGCGATGAACGCCTCGCGCTTGACGATCGGCTCCTCCTTCGCGGACAGCACGATGATCGGCACGCGGGCGGTGCCGGCGTCCGCGCGCCACGCGCGCACGAGATCGAGGCCGTCGATCTCCGGCATCACGAGATCCTGCAGGATGACCGTCGGCTTCACGTCGCGCGCGACCGCCATCGCCCGGTGTGCGTCGGTGCACACGTGCAGGTCGATGTCGTGCTCGCTGCGCAACGCGCGGCGGATCACCTCGCCGACGAACGGCTGGTCGTCGACCAGGAGGACCGATAACCCCGATTCGAGGTAATCCGAGGCATTATCACTGCTCGATTCTTTCATAAATACAGTTTCAAACGCCAAATCTCCAATCGATTCTTTCATAGGAGTTGTTTATCCGACTTGGACGCTATCTTATATTGGCAGTTGAAAAACCCGCCTGATTCCGCCGATTTGGCCTGGCGGCACTGCCTTGCGGGGCTTTGGACGCCGCTTGTTCCCCCGTCGACGACCGCATTACCTCCGCATTCTTTCTCTCAATAAACATAACCGGCTGATTCTAAATGAAATTAGAACACAGCATCTATCTCCTTCCGGTTTAGTTTTGCCAAATATGCAGAAAGAGACGGAAACAGTTAAATCAGATCATTTCCGGATTCGAGAGACGATAACGTTTGCGAGACCGGCGCCATGAGGTTTGCATGCGCTGCAAGGCTCGGGATCGGTCATATTGAGGGCCGGATTCAGATACTCCGAATCGGCAGGCGGGAGGGGAAAATCGCGCGACGGGGGTGGCTCGCCCCGCGCGCGGGTCAGGGCCGGCACGGCGCCGGCCCGTGCGATTCGCGAGCTGGGCGCCCTAGCCGCGCGCGTGCTGCGCGGATACTTCCTGCAGGTCCAGGTCGCGTTCGAGCGCGTGCAGCATCTCGTCGTGGATGCGCCCCGACCGGTGCAGGCGCAACAGTTCGGCACGCCCGGCCCGGATCGCGGCCAGCACCACGTCGTAGTGCGCCATGCGCACTTCCGCCGGATACGCGGGCTCGTTCTTCGAGCGTTCGGTCAGCTCGGCGCGATACGTGTATTGCTCGAGCAGGCGCGGATGGATCACGACGCCGTTCTCGTCGCGCACGAGCGGCTGGATCGCCGCGAGCTGCGCGGCCTCGACGTACGCCCATGTCTGCGGCTCGGTCAGATGGTGCGCGGCCCGCTCGTCGCGCTGCGGCAGGCGCAGCAGCCGGATAAGCGGCCCGATCGTCGTGCCCTGCAGCAGCACGGTGACGAGGATCACCGCGAACGACGCGACCAGGATCACGTCGCGGCCAGGCAGCGCCTCGGGCAGCGACAGCGCGATCGCCAGCGTCACCACGCCGCGCATGCCGGCCCAGCTCATGATCGTCGCGGCCTTCCAGTCGGGTGCCTCGCCGCGCCGTACGACGCCGCGCACCGGCCACTTCAGCGCCTCGACCGCGTAGATCCACACGAAGCGCGACACGATCACCGCCGCCAGCACCGCGAGCACCGGCGGCACCATCGTGCCCAGCACCTGTTCGAAACCGCCGAGCCGATGGATCGCACCGCGCAGCGACAGGCCGATCAACACGAACACCATCGCCTCGAGCAGGAACACGATGACCTGCCAGAATGCCGTGCCACGCGTGCGCACCGCCGCCGAGAATACCTCGTGCTGATGCCAGCCGACGATCATGCCGGTCGTGACGGTCGCGATCACGCCCGACACCTCGACCATTTCGCCCGCGATGTAAGAAATCCAGCCGGCGATCACCGCGACGGTGATCACGAGATAGTCGTCGTCGAGCAGCTTCAGGAACCACACGACGAGCTTGCCGACCACGAAGCCGACCACCACGCCGCCGAGCCCGAGCTCCGCAAAGCGCACGACCGCGTGCTCGAGGCTGAACGCGCCGGTGAGCGCGGCCGCGACCGCGAAGCGGAACAGCACGAGGCCGGCCGCGTCGTTCAGCAGGCTCTCGCCTTCGAGCAGCACCATCAGCCGGCGCGGCAGCGCAACGCGTTCGAGCACGGCTTTCGCCGCGACCGCATCGGGCGGCGACACGATCGCGCCGAGCGCGAAACACGCGGCCCACGGCAGCTCCGGCACCACCCAGTGCACGGCGAAGCCGACCGCGAACGTCGTGAACACGACCGCGCCGATCGCCAGCATCAGAATGCCGCCGACGTTGCGCTTGAACTCTTCCCACACGGAGAAGTACGCGCCGTCCATCAGCAGCGGCGGCAGGAACACCAGCAGCACCAGCTCGGGATCGAGGTTGATCGGCGGCAGGCCGGGAATGAACGCGATGCCGATGCCGCCGATCAGCAGCGCGGCCGCGGGCGGCAGCCGCAGCCGCTTGGCGATGCATTCGAGCGCGACGATCGCGAGGAATGACAACAGAACCAGCTTGAATGCCGAGACGGGGGACATGAATCGACCTCGTGAAGAATGAATTCGCGCGTTCCGGCGTCGTACCCCGGTCGGCAGTTTCGCGCGATTACATCACGAGGCGAGGCCCGCAGTCGAGCCTGTTTCAGGCGGCCCGCGGCGCGGCACATGCAGGGCACATGCGCGGCGCCGTGCCGCTCCACGCGCCGCCATGCGAAACGGCACGCAGGCCGGCCCGATCGCCCGCCCGCGTGCCGTCGCGGCGCCGCGCTGCCTGCCGCGCGTTACCGGCGCCGCACCACCATCAGCCGCGGCTCGGTCATGTCCTCGATCGCGTAGCGGATCCCTTCCCGGCCGAGGCCCGAATCCTTCACGCCACCGTACGGCATGTTGTCGACGCGGAACGACGGCACGTCGTTGATCACGACGCCGCCGACCTCCAGTTCGTCCCATGCGCGGTGCGCATGCGCGAGCGAATCGGTGAACACACCGGCCTGCAGCCCGAAGTCGCTGTCGTTCACGCGCGCGAGCGCGTCGTCGAAGCGGTCGAACTTCTCGAGGATCGCGACCGGGCCGAACGCCTCCTTGCGGTACAGGTCCTGCTCGCGCCCGACGTTCTCCAGCAGCGTCGCTTCGAACATCGCGCCGTCGACCTTGCCGCCCGCGACGATCTTCGCGCCTGCCGCGACGGCCGCATCCATCCAGCCCGACAGCCGGCGCGACTCGGATTCCGAGATCATCGGGCCGACGAACGTCGACGGATCCTTCGGATCGCCCATCTTCAGCGAACGCGTCTTCGCGATCAGCTTCTCGCGCAGCGCGTCGTAAAGATCGGCATGCACGAGGATCCGCTGCACGCCGATGCAGCTCTGGCCCGACTGGTAGTACGCGCCGAACGCGAGCCGCTCGACCACGTAGTCGAGCCGGTCGCGCTGGTCGGCATCGACGATCGCGGCCGCGTTGCCGCCGAGCTCCAGCACGACTTTCTTCTTGCCGGCCTTCTCCTTCAGCGCCCAGCCGACGGCCGGCGAGCCGGTAAACGACAGCAGCTTGAAGCGCTCGTCGGTCGTGAACAGGTCGGCGCCGTCGCGATGCGCGGGCAGCACCGAGAACGCGCCCTTCGGCAGGTCGGTCTCCGCGAGCACCTCGCCGATGATCAGCGCGCCGATCGGCGTGCGGCTCGCCGGCTTCAGCACGAACGGACAGCCGGCCGCGAGCGCGGGCGCGACCTTGTGCGCGGCGAGGTTCAGCGGGAAGTTGAACGGCGAGATGAACGAGCACGGGCCGACCGGCACGCGCTTCGTGTAGCCCGTATAGCCCTGCGCACGCGCGGAGATCTCGAGGTTGACGATCTCGCCGTCGATGCGCACCGATTCCTCGGACGCGACGCGGAACGTGTCGATCAGCCGCGTAACTTCGCCCTTCGAATCGTTGATCGGCTTGCCGGCCTCGATGCACAACGCCTCGGCCAGCTCGTCGAACCGTTCGCGAAAGCGCGCGACGCAATGATCGAGCACGGCCTGCCGCCGGTAGGCCGGCATCTCGCGCATCGGCTTCGTGGCGTCGACGGCGGCGGCGATCGCCGCATCGATCGCCTTCGCGTCGGCCAGCGCGACGCGCGTGGCGACCTTGCCGCTGAACTTGTCGGTCACCTCCAGATCGGTGTTCGCGTAGACGGCTTCGTTGGCGAGGTAGTACGGATAGGTTTCCTTCAACATGGAACGACTCCTTCCTGTGAACGGGTATTCAGAGTTGCGCCGACAGGCGCTTGATCTCGCGGTTCAGCACGCGCTCGTTGTCCGAGTAGTCGATCGGCACGTCGATCACGTGCACGCCCGGCGACGAGAAGCACTCGCGCAGCAGCGGCTCGAGATCGTCGGCCGACTCGACGCGATGCCCGTGCGCGCCGTAGCTTTGCGCGTACGACACGAAATCGGGGTTCTGCAGCGTCATCGCGAAATCGGGGAAATTCATGTTCTCCTGCTTCCAGCGGATCATCCCGAACGCGTCGTCGCGCAGGATCATCACGACGATGTCGAGCTTCAGCCGCACCGCCGTTTCGAGCTCCTGAGAATTCATCATGAAGCCGCCGTCGCCGCACACGGCGATCACCTTGCGCTGCGGATGCACGATCTTGGTCGCGATCGCCGACGGCAGGCCCGCGCCCATCGACGCGAGCGCGTTGTCGAGCAGCAGCGAGTTCGGCTCGTGCGCACGCCAGTAGCGTGCGAACCATATCTTGTACATCCCGTTGTCGAGACAGACGATGCCGTCCACCGGCAACGCGTTGTACAGGTCGTTGACGATCCGCACCGGGTACATCGGGAACCGCGGATCGTGCTGGCCCTTTTCCAGGTGCGCGTCGAAATGCGCCTTGATCATCTTGAAGCGCTCGAAATCCCAGTGCGATTGCGGCGTCAACGCCTCCTTCATCTGCCACACCGCGTTCGCGATGTCGCCGACCACCTCGATCTGCGGGAAATAGACGGGGTCGACCTGCGCGCCGAGGAAGTTCACGTGGATCACGGTCTTGTCGTCGGTGCGCATGAAGAACGGCGGCTTCTCGATCACGTCGTGGCCGACGTTGATGATGCAATCCGCGTGCTCGATCGCGCGATGCACGAAATCGCCGTCGGACAGCGTCGCGTTGCCGAGCCACAGCGGGTGCGTCTCGTCGATCACGCCCTTGCCCATCTGCGTCGTGAAGAACGGAATGCCCGTCTTGTCGACGAATTCGAGCAGCATCTTGCAGGTGGTCTTGCGGTTGCCGCCCGCGCCGATCATCAAGAGCGGATGGCGCGCGGCCTGGATCGCGTCGACCGCATGCGCGACCGCCTTCTCCTCGGCCACCGGCCGCCGGCTGTAGCTGCGCGGGATCGGCTTGCCGTCGCCCTCCTCGTGCGCGATGTCTTCGGGCAGTTCGAGGTGCGCGGCGCCCGGGCGCTCCTCCTCCGCACGGCGGAACGCCTCGCGCACGGCCGACGGGATGTTGCCGATCGACACGATCTGCCGCGTGAACTTCGTGAGCGGCTGCATCATGTCGACCACGTCGACGATCTGGAAGTGGCCCTGCTTGCTGGACTTGATCGGCTTCTGCCCGGTGATCATCAGCATCGGCATCCCGCCGAGCTGCGCATACGCGGCGGCCGTCACGAAGTTCGTCGCGCCCGGCCCGAGCGTCGCGAGACACACGCCGGTGCGGCCCGTGAGACGGCCGTAGGTGGCGGCCATGAACCCGGCCGCCTGCTCGTGCCGGGTCAGCACGAGCTTGATCTTCGATCGCCGCAGCGATTCGAGCAGATCGAGGTTTTCTTCTCCTGGAATGCCGAACACGTACTCGACGCCTTCGGCTTCCAGCGCCTTCACGAACAGATCCGATGCTTTCATGGGGACTCTCGGTTATGCCGCCTGCCCGGCCTACGGACACGCGGCGTTCATGACGCGCGCCGGCCTACGGCACGCGGACGCCTTACCTACTGGACACTGACCACGGCACTGCCCGCCGCGCACGACGCGATGCGTGATGCGCGGCGACGCCCCCGAACACCGGAGGACGGACGGACCCGCCCGCACGCGGCAAGCACGCGCAGGCGGCAAAGACGTTTTTGATTGTAGACGGATTCGCGCAACTCCGGCTTCGACCGGATGGCCGGCTCCGGCAGCGGAAAGATCGGCCTGACGGCCAGTCAGCGCCCGGTGACGCGACCGGCGGGCTGGCATGGCAACGATGTTCCATTCAACAGACATGTGAACCATGGTTGACACATTGCAATGCATGCCCTACAGTCCTCCTGCATTCAGCATCCGGACCACCGACGTCTTCGACGCCTGGTTTGCCGGCCTGCCCGATCGCCTCGCCAAACGCCGCATCCAGGCGCGCATCGACCGCCTGTCGATGGGCAATCCGGGCGACTGGAAATCCGCCGGCTCCCCCGTCGTCGAAATGCGTATCGACCACGGCCCGGGCTATCGCGTCTATGACGTGAGGCGCGGAACGATATGGGTCATCCTGCTCTGCGGCGGCGATCAATCGGCGCAACAGGCCGACATCCGCGCCGCGCACGCAATGCTCGCGCACCTCGACATGGAGTGATCGATGGACAAGATCAAGACGCGGCCGTGGGATTCGGCCGAACACCTGAAAACCGAAGACGACATGGCCGACTACTTCGACGCATGCCTGCAGGAGGCCGGCGACGATCCGGCCTTCATCGCGCATGCGCTCGGCGTGATCGCCCGCGCACGCGGCATGTCGCAGGTCGCACGCGATGCGGGCCTGTCGCGCGAAGGGCTGTACAAGGCGCTGTCGCACGACGGCAATCCGAGCTTCGGCACGATCCTGAAAGTCATCAAAGCGCTCGGCCTGCAATTGCACGGCGCCAAGGCTGCCGCGTGATCCGGCGGCGCACGGCGTCGCGCCACGTGCGCAACGTCCGTGCCCGTGTCAGTGCAGCCACCCGGCCGCCCAGCGCGGCACCAGCGACACGAGATACAAGCCGAGCCCGATCAGGCCGCCGACCAGCGTGCCGTTGATGCGGATGTACTGCAGATCCTTGCCGATGTTCAGCTCGATCTGTCGCGACATCTCGCGCGCGTCCCAGTTGCGCACCGTGTCGCGAATGTGACGCATCAGGAAATCGGCGAAATCGGGCGCCATCTCGTGCACGGCCCGCTCCACATGTTCGTTGAGCGACGCGCGCAGCGCCGGGCTCTCGGCGAGCCGCGCGCCGAGCCAGCCGCCGAGCGTCGCGGCCTGCCGGTGCAGCGCCGAATCGGGGCGCGCGAGATCGGCCTTCAGCCACGCACGCAACTGGTCCCACAAGTCGCGCACGTACTCGTTGAACGCGTCGCCGTCGCGAATATAGCGCTTGATCTCGTCGCCCTTCGCGAGGAACGCGGGGTCGTGCTTCAGCCGCTCGGTCAGCCGCACGACCGTCCGGTCGAAGCGTTGCCGCAACTCGTGCTCGGGGTCGGCCGCGACGCCTTCGAGCACGCGGCTCACCGCGCTGGCGAGCATCCGCGCGCCGTTCTCGCCGAACCATTGCGTCGGCATGATCTTCTCGACCTTCGGGTATTGCGTCTTCAGCCATTCGACGATGAAGCCCGCGATCACCTCGCGGTTCTCTTCCTTGTCGAGCACGTCGACCACCTGTTCGATCGCGTCGTCGAGCAGCGCCTGGTGGCGGCCGTCCTTCGTCAGCGTATCGAGGATCGCGCCGGCCGATTGCGACAGGTCGACCCGGTCGATCACCGCGCGGAACGCATCGTGGACGAACGACTGGATCCGCGCGTCGTCGGTCATGTCGAGCGCGAAGCTCATCAGCTTCGTCACGTAGCCGCCGAGCGCGTCGGTGTTCGCCGGCTCGCCGAGCCATGCGCCGAGCTTCTGCGCGGGATCGTGCTGGCGGATCTGCGCGGCGAGCGCGTCGGGGCCGAGGAACTTCTCGCGCACGAACACCGCGAGGTTGTCGGCGATCTTGTCCTTGTTCTTCGGGATGATCTCGGTGTGGCGCGACACGAACGGAATCGGCACGCGGCGGAACAGCGCGACGACCGCGAACCAGTCGGCGAGCGCGCCGACCATCGCGGCTTCCGCGACGGCCTTGAAACCGTCGACCCACGGGCCGCGCGGCAGCACGATGGTGGTGACGAACACCGCGACGGCCGCGAGCAGCAGCCACAGCGCACGGCGCTTGCTTCGTTTCAGTTCGAGGGCTTTGTCTGGCGTCATGGAAGACGAGCGGATCGGCGATGCCGCTAATATCCCCGATTTCGCCGCAGCCGACAAACCCGCGGCCCGCGCGGGCACGCACCGCGCGCGCCGCTGCTACATGAACGTCTTCAGGTTGACGGCCGGATCGGCCAGCTTCACCGGATCGGGCACCGCCCCTGCCGCGATCAGCCGGCGCGACGCGCCGATGTCGCGTCCGAGGTTCGCCGCGGCCACCGCGACGATCCTGCCGTCGTCGCCGAGCGCGAACACCGTGAACGGCCCGCTCGCCGGCTCGCCGCGCACGACGATCGTGCGCTCGCTGCCGAACAGCCCGAGCATCTGCAGGTTGCAGTCGTACTGATCCGACCACAGCCACGGCAGCTCGGCATAGGTCTCGTCGGCACCGAGCAGGTTCGCGGCCGCGACGGCCGGCTGGTTTTCGGCCACCTGCCACGATTCGATCCGCACATGCCGCCCGAGCAGCGGGTTGAAGTGCATCGTCACCTCGCCCGCCGCGAAGATCGCGGCATCGGCCGTGCGGCAGCCCGCGTCGACGCGTATCCCGTTGTCGACGTCGAGCCCGGCCGCCTGCGCCAGCTCGACATTCGGCACCACGCCGATGCCGACCACGACGACGTCGGCCGGCACGTCGCCCTGATCGGTCTCGACGACCGCGCCGCCGCCCGGCGCGCGCCGGATCGCGCGCGGCAGCGTCGCCATCCGGAACAGCACGCCGCGCGCATCGTGCAATTGCCGCGCATATGCGCCGACGACTTCCGGCAGCGCGCGCTGCAGCAACCGCGGCGCCGGATCGATCACCGTCACGTCGCAGCCGAGCTGGCGCGCGGCCGCCGCGACCTCGAGGCCGATGAAGCCGCCGCCGAGCACCGCCACGCGGCGCCCGGGCGCCAGTTGCGCACGCAACGCACGCGCATCGTCGACCGTGCGCACGTAATGCACCGCGACACCTTCGTCGATCGCCCCGCCGAACGTGCGCACACGCGAACCCGTCGCGAGCACGAGCTTGCCGTACGGCAACGTCGCCCCGTCGTCGAGCCGCACGCGCTGCACATCGCGCTCGATCGCGTCGACGCGGGTGCCGAGCCGCAACGCGATGCGCTGCGTGTCATACCACGCGGCATCACGGATGAACGCGCGCTGTTCGCCGCCGTCCGTCAGCAGCGCATCCTTCGACAGCGCCGGCCGGTCATACGGCAGCTCGCGCTCCGCGCCGATCATCACGATGCGCGCCGCCGCATCGCGTGCGCGCAGCGCTTCGGCCGTACGCCGCGCCGCGTGGCCGGCGCCGACGATCACGAACGGATCAGCCGACATTGACTTCCACCTGCCCGTCGACGATCCGGATCGGATAGGTCTGCACCGGCTCGGTGATCGGCGCGCATTTCGGCGCGCCGGTGCGAATGTCGATCAGCCCCTGATGCAGCGGGCACTCGACGCAGCCATCCTCCACATAGCCTTCGGACAGCCGCGCATGGCCGTGCGTGCAGAGGTCATGCATCGCGAACAGTTCGTCGCCGATCCGGAACACCGCGATCGGCTTCTGGCCGGCGACGCGCGCCGCCGGTTCGTCTTCGGAGAATTCGTCGAAAGCGCCCAGCGGATGCCATTGGGCGAGCGTTGCTTCAGTCATGTCGATTCCTTGCTTCGTCAGATCGATCAGAGCGGTCAGATCGGCGTCGCGAGCAGCGTCTGCACGCGCGACGTGTCGTAGATCACGCGCTTGGTCTTGTAGCGCAGGCCGTCGGGCGTGCGCACGACCGTGTCGTAGTACTTGCCGGCCTGATACACGTTCGATTCGCCGTTGCTGCGCGTCTGCACGACCACGTAGTTGCTCTCGGTATCGATTTCGCCGTCGCGCTCGGCGACGATCGTCAGGCCCGACGTCATGTGCCGGTACGTGTGCTCCTCGTAGATGTTCGCGTGCCGCAGCGACACCACGCGGTCGCGCAGCATCCGCTGGTTCGTGCAGTGGACGATCCCGACCGGCAGCCCGAGATCGGCGTTCTCCTTCGGCACGATTTCGTACGTGCAGTCCTCGGTGAACATCTCCGGCCAGTGTTCGAGCCGATCGTTGTCGAGGTGCCCGATGTAGCGGTTCTGGAGCATGTAAATCTCGAACCACGTCTTCATGTCTTCCGTCATTTTCCTGCTCCCGCCTCAATAGCCCATCAGCTTCTGGTAGCCGACCCAGAACTTGCGGATCAGGCTCTCGGTGATCACCGTGTCCTGCTGGTCCGGATTGCCGCGCGACATCTCGATCACCGACGTCGCATCGGCGTCGCGCACCGTGCCGCGCTGCACGAGCTCGGTCGCTTCGGTATCTTCCATCGAGATGTAGCCGGCCGGCCCGACGAGGTTCGCCTGCTTGATGCGCAGCGCGCGCAGCTCGGGCGTGTCGTCCGCATAGCCGAAGAAGTGGAAGATCAGCTCGAAGTTGTCGGGCCCTTTCGGCAGGATCTGCCGCGCGACCAGCGTGTTGTGGATCTGCTGGATCACGAGCTGCGGGAAGATCGGCTGGATATGGTTGGTGCAATCCTCGTCGTATTCCGATACGAGATCGAGGATCGATTCGTCCTCCAGATGGAAGCCCTCGTCGAACGAACGGATGTTCTGCTGCTTGTATGCGGCCGACGTGTCGTCATTCGTCTTCGTCACCGTGATGATGCTGTGCAGCCCGTGATTCGCGTCCGGAATCGAGCGCGCCTTCATGCCGACGCGGAAGATGTTGAAGGTCGTATGGAACAGGTGCAGCATGCTCGCGTGATACGGGTCCTTCACGTTCTCCATGTACAGCTTCCAGTTCGACTTCGAATACTGGCGCGTGCAGCCGAGATACTCGATCGGCTTGTGGAAGATCCGGTCGATCCACGGACGCATCTGCTCGCCCAGATACTCGGGCAGCGGCGCGACCTCGTCGCTGAAGGTCGCGAACACGAGCCCGCGATAGCTGTCGACGCGCAGCTTGCGCAGCCCGTGCTGCTTCGGATCGAAATCGGCCGGCATCCCGGTCATCCCCTTCTGGCCGCGCCGGAACGGCACGCCGAGCAGGTTCCCCTGGTTGTCGAAGCTCCACTGGTGATAGACGCACGTGTGCGAACTCGCGTTGCCGCGCGACTTGCGGCACACCTGCGCGCCGCGGTGCGCGCAGCGGTTCACCCACGCGGACAGCGTGCCGTCCTCGGCGCGCGTGACGACCACCGGCGTGTCGCCGACGAACGTGCTCTTGAAATCGCCGGCGTTCGGGATCTCCGCTTCGAGCGCGACGAAGTTCCACGTCGGCCCGCGGAAGATGCGTTCCTGCTCGCGATCGTAGACCGCCCGCGAGCTGAACACCTTGTACGGCACGCGCGAGCCGTCGTCGTGCGGAAAGGTCACGTCGGATGCGTCGCCGCGCTCCGCGAAAACGACGGGCGATTCTGTCTGCTCCATGTCGGACTCCTTGTCGATCCGTTGCGTTGAATGCATGGAGCCGATTTTTGAAAAGCTAATATTCAGCGTCTATCCGGAAAGTGCGATTGCGGCGGTGCAATATCCACTTTCGGCGGATTTCTGCGCTAGCATGACGGCACACGCGACCCGTCGCACGATCGCGACCCATTCGTCGGATCGAAGCGCGCGTCGCCCTACCAAGGCTGAGGCCCATGTCCCCAACGTCGTTCGAGCCGCTCGCGCTACGCGCGCACCGGCTGTTCGAATCCCGCGATCTCGACGAGACGCGCGAGCGGATCTCGCGCGTGATGCAGCCGCACGCGCTGCTGCCGAGCGGCCGCGTGCAGGGCGCGTCGCACATGGATTTCGTCAAGCTGGGCGGGCTCGGGATCGGCACGATCGCGTTCGGCGACGCGATGCGCGTGCAGGTCGATGCCGTCGACGGCTACTACCTGCTGATGTTCTGCCTGTCCGGCCAGGCCGAAGTGCGCGCGATGGGGCGGCAGCTCGGCGTCGACGGCCAGACCGGCGTGCTGTGCGCGCCCGGCGAGCGCTTCGACGCGGTGCTGTCGGCCGATTGCGAGCAGTTCGTGCTGCGCATCGACGCGGCGACCGTCGGCTCGCTGACCGGCGACCCGCGCGCGACGCTCGACCCCGTGCTGCACGTCAGCGACGCCGCGCTCGCCGCGTGGCGTCAGCAACTGATGCTCGTCGCGCGGTCGCCCGAGCTGCTCGAACGCGCGAACGCGAACCCGCGGGTCGCGTCGCAGCTCGAGCATCTGCTGATCGACCTGCTGATCGAAGGCCATCCGCCGTCCGTGCCGCAGGCGTCGCATCGCGACCCGGCGCCGGGCTTCGTGCGGCGCGCGCAGGAGTTCGTCGATGCGCACTACGCGCAGCCGCTGCAGCTCGCCGATATCGTCCAGGCCGCCAACGTGCCCGAACGGACGCTGCGCGACGCGTTCCTGCAATTCCGCGGGATGAGCCCGATGCAATATCTGCGCGCGACGCGGCTCGACCATGCGAGGGAGTTGCTGCGTGGGTCGACATCCGAGCGACGGATCGCCGATATCGCGCTCGATTGCGGGTTTACCCACCTGGGCCGGTTCGCGATCGCGTATCGGGAGAAGTTCGGCGAATCGCCGTCGGAAACGCTCGACGCCAGGCGCTGAAGCAGCCGTCCGCACACGCACTGCCGCACGGCCGTAGGCTGCATTTCGCGCGCCGTCCTGCCGATCGCCGTTCCCACCCTTCGCGCGTTCCGCGCGTGAGCGAGGTTGCCCCAATCGACGGCCGGTCGCACTCGCGCGACGACCTCGCGTCGCAATCTACGCCGGCGGCCCGCGCCGCGGCACGGCGTTGCTCGCCGCATCCGCGGACGGCCGGCGCGCAGGGTCGAGCCGTGCCGCCGCGCACGCCAGCGCCCCTTCGATCCGTTCGAGCATCGCGCGCGTGGCCTCGCTGCGCGGGCTCGCGCGCAGCAACAGCCCCAGCCACTTCAGCCGCCGCGCGAGCATCGGCACGACCAGCGTCCGGACGATCAGCCGCTGATCCCGGTCCAACGGATCGAAACGCACGCATGCGTCGACGAGCGCATCGAGCGTGAGTACCACGTGAGCAGAACGCGTCGCGCCATTCAAGGGTCGATACTCCCGTCGCAGCAGGCTGCGAACCGTTATCCCGATCAAAACGCCTTCCAGTCGACGGCGCCGCCCGCGACAGGGGCGCTCAGCCCCGCCGCCAGCGGTTTCGTCGGCGCGACGGCAAGCGCGGATGCAGGCGCCGACGACGCCATGACCGGCGCATCGTCGGCATTCGGCGCGAGCTTGAACGCCGCCATCGCCGCCTGCAGGCGGCCGGCCTGCTCCTCGAGCGAATGCGCCGCCGCGGCCGCCTGCTCGACGAGCGCCGCGTTCTGCTGCGTCACCTGGTCCATCTGCTCGATCGCCAGATTGACCTGCCCGATCCCCTGGCTCTGCTCCCGCGACGCGGCCGCGATTTCGGCGATGATATCGGACACCTGCTTGATCGCGAGCTTCACCTGCTCCATCGTCGCGCCGACGCCCGTGGCCTGCCGCGCGCTGTCGCGGATCATCGACACCGACGCGCCGATCAGTTCCTTGATCTCCTTCGCAGCGGCCGCCGAGCGCTGCGCGAGGCTGCGCACCTCGCTCGCGACCACCGCGAAGCCGCGCCCCTGCTCGCCGGCGCGCGCGGCCTCCACCGCGGCGTTGAGCGCGAGGATGTTGGTCTGGAACGCGATGCTCTCGATGACGCCCGTGATGTCGGCAACCTGGCTGGAACTGCTGCTGATCTGCCCGATCGTCGCGACCATGCTCTGCACGGCATCGTTGCCGGCATCGGCCATGCCGGTCGCGCGCGTCGCCAGCGTATTGGCCTGCTGCGCGTTGTCGGCGTTCTGCTTCACGGTCTCGGTCAGTTGCGTCATGCTCGATGCGGTTTCCTCGAGCGACGCGGCCTGCTCTTCCGTGCGGGCCGACAGATCGGCATTGCCGCTCGCGATCTGGCGCGACGCAACCCCCACCGCTTCCGCGCTGCGCTTGATGCCGCGCACCGTCGCACCGAGTTGCCGATCCATCGTCGCCAACGCACCGAGCAACCGGCCGAATTCGTCGTGCGAGTCGACGTCGATCCGGTTGTCCAGCGACCCGCCGGCGATCTCGTCGGCCACGCGCACGGCCTTGCCGAGCGGCGTCGAGATGTGCCGCATCAGGTGCGCGGATACCCACGCCGCGACCAGCACGCCGATACCGATCAGGCCGATCGCGATCCACAGGATCATGACGAAGGTCGACGCGCTGTCGTCGACGAACGACTTCGCCTGATCGATGTTCAGTGCGATGTCGTCGTCGAGCGCCTGCTTGAGCGCGCCGGCGGCGGGCGCCAGCCGGTCGATCGCCGCGGCGGCCGCGTCGCGGTCCCCGCCGCCCACCGCCGCGAGTGCCGCGTCCACGCCGGCCCGGAACCGCGGCAGCACGTCGCGAATCCGGGCCGCGATGCGGCGCTCCTTGTCGCTCGTGATCGATTGGCCGTAATAGCGGTTCCATATCGTGTCGAGACGGCGTTGCCCGGCACGCGTCTCGTCGATCCCGCTGCGGACCCGCGCGGGATCGCGCTCGGACAACACCCCGCGCATCCGAAGCTGCGTCTCGAAGGTCGCGGCGCGAATTTCCGACAATTCGCTGATCGGCAAGGTGTTGTCCGTATAAGCATCATGGACGTTCGAATTCAGTCTCGACAGACCGAACAGGCCGAACACGCCGATGGCGACCATGAGCGCGACACACGCGGCAAGCGCGAAAAAGATCCTGAACTTGATGCTTTTCCCCAATCGGCTCACGCTGCTCTCCTCCACTGTTCCAGGGCGATGCGGAACGGGAAACCCCGCGTCCAACCCTGTTTACGGAGAGCGACATGGCCGATTTATCGGCTGCCGGCAGGATAGAAAAAACCATGTGCGGCAATAATCGGCATGCGGCGATCGTTTTGTGTCGGCCGTCAGCCATCACGCCGACGGCACGATCATCTCCCGCGCAATCGCGCAGAACGCCGCCGTCGCGGCGCTTTCGCCGTGCAGCCGGCGGCTCATGATGATCGGCGACGTCGCGCCCGGCTCCGGCAGCCGCCGGTAGACCACGCCCTTCACGCGTACGCCCTCCACGCTCTCGGGCACCAGCGACACGCCGACCTGCGCGGCGACGAGCCCGAGCGCGGTCTGCAGCTCGCGCACCTCGTGCACGGCCGCCGGCACGACCGCGCCGTCGCGCAGCGCGGACAATTGCTGATCGGCGAAGCTCGGCCGCGGCGTGCTCGGGTAGACGATCATCGTCTCGTCGGCGAGATCCGCGAGCGTCAGCGGCCGGCCCGGATCGGCGAGCCGATGCCCGACCGGCAGCGCCGCGATCAGCTTTTCCTCGATCAGCGCCTCGCGCACCAGTTGATCGTCGTCGAAGCGCAGGCGGCCGAACCCCACGTCGATCCGCCCGCCCTTCAGCGCGCCGAGCTGTTCGAGCGTGAACATTTCGATCAGCGACAGCTCGACGTCCGGCTGCGCCTCGCGAAACGCGCGGATCACGTCCGGCAGCGCGCCGTACAGCGTCGACGGCACGAAGCCGATCACGATTCGCTCCGACAGTTGCGCGAGCCGCCGCGTCAGCGGCCCCAGTTCGTCGGCCTGGTCGACCAGACGCTTCGCCTGCGCATAGAACACGCGCCCGGCATCGGTCAGTTTCAGCGGCCGCGCGCCGCGCTCGAACAGCGGCAACCCGATCTCCGCCTCGATCGCCTGAAGCTGGCGGCTCAGCGGCGGCTGCGTCATGTGCAGCCGCTCCGCGGCCCGCGTGATGTTCATTTCCTCGGCGACGGCGATGAAGTAACGGAGCTGACGCAATTCCATTTCATGCCTCAAAGGTATGGAAGTAGTCGGAAAGAGTGTTGGACGACGCGGGGCGGGAATTCCTACCATGTGCACCAACAGGAGGAATCGCATGATAGCAACTGCCGCCACCATCGAACGCATCGACACGCTGCTGGTCGACGTGCCGACGATCCGGCCCCACAAATTGTCGGTCGCGACGATGAATTGCCAGACCCTCGTGCTGGTCCGCGTTCGATGCACGGACGGTATCGAAGGCGTCGGCGAGGCGACGACCATCGGCGGTCTCGCGTATGGCGAGGAGAGCCCCGAAAGCATCAAGGTCAACATCGACACCTACTTCGCGCCGCTGCTGCAAGGCATGGACGCGACGCGCCCGGGCGCCGCGATCGCGCGGGCGCGCAAGCTGTTCCAGGGCAACCGTTTCGCGAAATGCGCGATCGAGACCGCGCTGTTCGACGCGCAGGCGCGGCGCCTGGGCGTACCGCTGTCCGAGCTGTTCGGCGGCCGGCGGACCGATGCGGTCGATGTCGCGTGGACGCTCGCGAGCGGTGATACCCAACGCGACATCGCGGAAGCCGAAGCGATGCTCGACGCCCGCCGCCATCGCGCGTTCAAGCTGAAGATCGGCTCGAACGCGGTCGCCGACGACGTGGCCCACGTGGTCGCGATCAAGCGCGCGCTCGGCGAGCGCGGCGACGTGCGGGTCGACGTGAACCAGGCCTGGAGCGAAACCGATGCGATCTGGGCCGGCGCGCGGCTGGCCGACGCCGGCGTGAGCCTCGTCGAGCAGCCGATCGCCGCGACCAACCGCGCGGGGCTCAAACGCCTCACGCAGCTCGCGCAGGTGCCGATCATGGCCGACGAGGCGCTGCACGGCCCCGTCGATGCGTTCGCGCTCGCGCAGGATCGCGCGGCCGACGTGTTCGCGGTGAAGATCGCGCAGTCGGGCGGCCTGCAGGGCGCGGCGAGCGTCGCGTCGATCGCCGCGGCGGCCGGCATCGAACTGTACGGCGGCACGATGCTCGAAGGCGCGGCCGGCACGATGGCGTCCGCGCAACTGTTCAGCACGTTCGACTCGCTGAAATGGGGCACCGAACTGTTCGGCCCGCTGCTGCTCACCGAGGAGATCCTCGTCGAGCCGCTGCGCTACCAGGATTTCAAGCTGCATCTGCCGGCGACGCCCGGCCTCGGCATCACCTTCGACTGGGCCCGCATCGAACGGATGCGACGCGACGCCCGCTGATCCCCACACGACAACCGACACCGGAGACACAGATGAACAAGCAAGCCATCGACGCCCTGCTGAAGACCTTCGACGACGCCGCGGAAAAGCCCGGCAACCCGCGCGTGCGCGCGATCGTCAACCGGATCGTGAAGGACATCTGCTACACGATCGAGGACTTCGACGTGCAGCCGAGCGAATTCTGGACGGCCCTGAACTACCTGAACGAAGCCGGCCGCGAATTCGGGCTGATCGCCGCGGGCCTCGGCCTCGAACGCTTCCTCGACGTGCGGATGGACGAAGCCGAGGCCAAGGCCGGCATCCAGGGCGGCACGCCGCGCACGATCGAAGGGCCGCTGTACGTCGCCGGCGCGCCCGAATCGGTCGGCCACGCGCGTCTCGACGACGGCACCGATCCGGGCCAGACGCTGATCATGCGCGGCCGCGTGCTCGGCCAGGACGGCGCGCCGCTCGCGAACGCGCTGGTCGAGGTGTGGCACGCGAACCATCTGGGCAATTACTCGTACTTCGACGCGTCGCAGCCCGCGTTCAACCTGCGCCGCTCGATCCGCACCGATGCCGAAGGCCGCTACAGCTTCCGCAGCGTGCTGCCGGTCGGCTACAGCGTGCCGCCGGGCAGCAAGACCGAGCAACTGCTCGATCAGCTCGGCCGCCACGGCCATCGTCCGGCGCACATTCACTTCTTCGTTTCGGCGGACGGTTATCGTAAGCTGACGACGCAGATCAACATCGACGGCGATCCGCACCTGTGGGACGACTTCGCGTTCGCGACGCGCGACGGGCTGATCCCGCCGGTCAAGCAGGCGGAGGGCGCGGAAGGCAAGCCGTATGGCGTCGACGGGCAGTTCGCGCTGATCGACTTCGACTTCACGCTGCTCAAGGACAAGCAGGACGTGCCGGGCAGCGAAGTCGAGCGGGCCCGCGCGCAGGCGTGAGCGCCCTTCCCGTTCGACGAATCGACAACGCAAGGAGTGCAGGATGCTGTTTCATGTGGAAATGACCGTTCGCCTGCCGGCGGACATGGATCCGGTCAAGGCGGCCACGCTGAAGGCCGAAGAAAAGGCGATGTGCCAGCGGCTGATGAACGAAGGCACGTGGCGCCATCTGTGGCGGATCGCCGGGCAGTATGCGAACGTCAGTATTTTCGACGTCGAAAGCGTGCAGCAGTTGCATGACGTGCTGAGCCAGCTGCCGCTGTTTCCGTATATGGAGATGGAGGTGCGGGCGCTGTGCCGGCATCCGTCTTCGGTGCGGGACGACGATCGGTAAGCAACGGGGTGAATCGCGGCCGTGCCCCACGGCCGCGAAATGGCACGAGATGCCACGAGAAGCACGACCCGGGCGGCCGGCGATGTCACGCAGGCCGCCCGGGTCGTTTGCATTCTGCGTCCGGCATCTTGCGTATGGCGGCGGTTGTCCGTGCCGCCCTGCGTCGGGGTGTGCAGCAGCCGTCAGGCGGTCACGTGTGCGGCGAACCCCACCTTCCCCGGCGCGATGTCCTCCTTCAACGTCAGCGCCGGAATCTCGTAATCGCCCGCGTTCTGCCGGCGAAACGGAATCGGCGGCGTGGTCCACAGAGCGTCGAGACGCTGGCCGAGCGCCGTACAGGTTTTGTCGAAGCGCGCGGCGTTCATCTTGCCCGTCTGATAGATCACGAACGGCGGCAGCACGTCGAACCCCGGGTAATACAGCACGCCGTGCTGGATCGGAAACAGCAAGTCGTCGATCGGCCCGTTGATGCCGCGCGGGCTGTAGTGCGACTCCCACCCGCCCGTCGTGACGACGATCATCGCGCGTTTGCCGGCCAGCGAACCTTCGCCGTAGCGATCGCCCCAGTGCGTATCGGAATGCTCGCCGACGCCGTACGCAAAACCGTACGCGTACACGCGCTCGAACCAGCCCTTCATGATCGCCGGCATCGAGAACCACCACAGCGGAAACTGCAGGATCGCCGCGTCGGCCCACTTCAGCTTGTCCTGCTCGCGCGCGATGTCGTCGCTTTGCGTACCCGCCGCGAACGCGCGCCGCGAATCGAGCGACGGATCGAACCGCGCGTCGGGCGCGCGATCGGTCACGTCGTTCGCGTCCAGCACCGCCTTCCAGTTCATCGCATACAGGTCGCTCACCTGCACCGCGTGGCCGGCCGCTTCGAGATGCGCGACGGCGAAATCGCGCAGCGCGCCGTTCAGCGAACGCGGTTCGGGATGGGCATACACGATCAGCACATTCATCTTCGTCACTCCGTGGATTGAATGACTGCAGGATGCGGCCTCCGACGGTATATTTGAAATGAATTCATGATATTCCAGGTATAGTCATGAATAATCTCAGAAGGCTCGATCTGAACCTGCTCGTCACGCTGGACGTGCTGCTCGCCGAGCACAACGTCACGCGCGCGGCCGAGAAGCTGAACATGTCGCAGCCGTCCGTCAGCGTGCAGCTGCAGAAACTGCGCGACGTGTTCGGCGATCCGCTGCTGCTGCCCGGGCCGCGCGGAATGCGGCCGACCGCACGCGCGGAAGCGCTGCGCGAGCCGTTGCGCGATGCGCTCGAAGCGGTCGAGCGCGCGGTGATTCCGGCCACGCCGTTCGATCCCGCGACCGCAACGAACACGTGGCGCGTGGCCGCGACCGACTACGGCGAATCGACGATCGTGCTGCCCGCGCTGCACACGCTGCGTTCGGCCGCGCCCGGCACGCGGCTGGCCGTCGTCGAACTGGTGCCGCCACGCATCGAACAGGATGCCGAACGAAACGGCATCGACCTGGCCTTTCATACGACCGAAGGGTCGCCACCGGACATGCGGCGCCTGCCGCTGTTCGTCGAGCGCTACGTGCTGATCGGCCGCGCCGGCCACCCGAAGCTGAAGCGGCGCCCCACGCTCGCGCAGTTCGGCACGCTCGAGCACGTGATCGTGTCGCCCGACGGCGGCGGCTTCTTCGGCGTGACGGACGAAGCGCTCGCGAAGGTCGGGGCCACGCGGCGCGTCGTGCTGTCGGTGCCGCACTTCCTGTTCGTGATGTCGGCCGTCGCGAGCACCGATCTCGTCGCGATGCTGCCCGAGCGGCTGGTGCGCGACGTGCCGGCGCTGCGCGTGGTGGACGCACCGGTCGAGGTGCCCGGCTATGAAATGTCGATGCTGTGGCACGAGCGCGTGCATCGCGATCCCGCGCATCGGTGGCTGCGGGAGACGATCGCGGCGGCGGTGTAGATCGTCCGCCCGATCGACGCGATCGCCCGCATCGATCGCCGATGCGCGAAATCCTGCATTCGGGGCTTGAAACCGCGCCGAACACTGTATATATTTACAGTGCTTTTGCACCATTTGACCCGAATTCCGTCATCCACAGACGAACGGACTTTTGTGAGGCGACCATGTTCCAGGCTTCCGCATTCGATCCCGAGCAACCCGGCTTCAATCCCGTCCACTTCGAGCGCGCCGCGCAGCGGGCGGTCGTCGATCTGCAGCGTGTCGTCGGCGGCCCCGCGCAGCGGGCGCTGGGCCTGCGCCGCCGCACCCATCCGGCGGCCGTGCGCACGATGAGCTGGCAGGCGCTGCTGAACGTCGAGGAGCTGGCGTTCTCGAATGCCGGGTTCCTGAACCGCAACGATCCGACCGTCGTCGACGCGTTCATCCGGCTGCGCGACAGCCGGCTGGTCGCCGCGGACGTCGAGGAACCGGTCGACTGGCACCGCGACGACGACGATCTGCCGGCCGTCTACCTGATCGTCAAGGCGATGCTCGAAGCGGAAGCGGAAGAGCGGGCCGAAGCGGCCTGAGTCGCGCCGGTCGATCGCGGGCACGGTCTGCGGGTGCGCGCCGCCACGTTGCGTGGTGGCGCCATCGGCGCCGCGGTTCGTCATGGTTGCCGCGCCCGCGAATGGGCGCATCAGTCCGCCAACCGTCGCGCACACTGATCATCGCCACGCGACGATCATCCGAATCGACCGCCGCAACGGCCGCCCGTTACAACCGCGCCGCCAGCCGCGCACCCTGATCGATCGCACGCTTCGCATCGAGTTCGGCGGCCAGCTCCGCGCCGCCGATCAGGTGCACCGAGCGCCCGGCCGCCTGCAGCGGCGCCAGCAACGCGCGCTGCGGCTCCTGCCCCGTGCAGAGCACGATCGTATCGGCTTCGATCAATTCGTGATCGGTGCGCTGCTCGCCGTACGACACATGCAGCCCGCGCGCGTCGATCCGTTCGTAGTTCACGCCGCCGATCATCTTCACCTGTTTCATCTTCAGCGTCGCGCGGTGAATCCAGCCGGTCGTCTTGCCGAGCCCCTTGCCGAGCGGCGCGGCCTTGCGCTGCAGCAACGTCACTTCCCGCGCGGGCGCCGACACCTGCGCCCGCGTCACGCCGCCACGCGTCGCGGCCGGGTCGGTCACGCCCCACTCGGCCTTCCATTCGTCCAGATCGAGCGCCGGCGACTCGCCGTCCTGCACCAGATATTCGGCGACATCGAAGCCGATCCCGCCCGCGCCCACCACCGCGACCCGCCGGCCGACCGGCTGCTTGCCCGCGAGCACGTCGATATAGCTGAGCACGTTCGGCCCGTCCTGCCCCGGAATCTTCGGGTCGCGCGGCGCGACGCCGGTCGCGAGCACGATCTCGTCGTAGCCGCCCGCGATCAGGTCGCTCGCGTCGACGCGGCGGTTCAGGTGCAGCTTCACGCCGGTCAGCTCGACTTGCCGACCGAAGTAATTCAGCGCTTCGTGAAACTCTTCCTTGCCCGGAATCCGCTTCGCCATGTTGAACTGGCCGCCGATCTCGGCCGCGCCGTCGAACAGGTCGACCTGATGGCCGCGCTGCGCGAGCACCGTCGAGCACGCGAGCCCGGCCGGCCCCGCGCCGACCACCGCGATACGCTTCGGCTGCGACGCAGGCGTGTATTTCAGCTCGGTCTCGTGGCATGCACGCGGATTCAGCAGGCACGACGCAATCTTGTTCTTGAACGCATGATCGAGGCACGCCTGGTTGCAGCCGATGCAGGTATTGATCTCGTCGGCCCGGCCCTGCGCGGCCTTGACGACGAACTCGGCATCCGCGAGCAGCGGCCGCGCCATCGACACCATGTCCGCGCAGCCGTCCGCGAGAATCTGCTCGGCCACTTCGGGCCGGTTGATCCGGTTGGTCGTCACGAGCGGGATGCCCACTTCGCCCTTCATCTTCTTCGTCACCCACGCGAACGCGCCGCGCGGGACCGACGTCGCGATCGTCGGCACGCGCGCCTCGTGCCAGCCGATCCCGGTGTTGATGATCGTCGCGCCCGCGCGCTCGACCGCCTTCGCGAGCTGCACGGTTTCGCGCCAGTCGCTGCCGTCCGGAATCAGGTCGAGCATCGACAGCCGGTAGATCAGGATGAAATCGCGGCCGACCGCTTCGCGCGTGCGCTCGACGATCTCGATCGGCAGGCGGATGCGGTTCTCGTACGCACCGCCCCACTGGTCGCTGCGCTTGTTCGTATGCATCGAGATGAACTGGTTGATCAGGTAGCCCTCGGAGCCCATGATCTCGACGCCGTCGTAACCGGCTTCGCGGGCCAGCTTCGCGCAGCGCACGAACGCGCGAATCTGCCGCTCGACCCCGCGCGCGCTCAGTTCGTGCGGCGCGAACGGCGAGATCGGCGACTTGATCTTCGACGGCGCGACCGCGAACGGGTGATAACCGTAGCGGCCCGTATGCAGGATCTGCAGCGCGATCTTGCCGTCCTCCGCGTGCACGGCGCCGGTGATCTCGCGATGCCGGCGCGCGGCGGCCGACGTCATCAGCGTGCCGCCGAACGGCTTGGTCCAGCCGGCCACGTTCGGCGCGAAGCCGCCCGTCACGATCAGGCCGACCCCGCCGCGCGCGCGTTCGGCGAAATATTCGGCGAGGCGCGGCAGCGTCTTGCGGCTGTCCTCGAGGCCGGTATGCATCGAGCCCATCAGCACGCGATTCTTCAGCGTCGTGAAGCCGAGATCGAGCGGGGCGAGCAAGTGGGGAAAGGGTGTCGTCATGATGAGTCGGCCAATAAGCGATGGCTGCCATCGTAGGCGCGCGCTGCCTTGAACGTGAGGGGGCAAACAGCCATAATGCTTGTCATTTCCGGCCAAATCGACATGACTTCCCCGTCTCGCAAGGATCGCCTCGGGCTACGCCGGCCGACGATTCCGGTCGCCTATACGCGCCTGCTGCTGCAGGCGCTGGCCGCGCGCGGCGTCGACCTGGCGGCCGTGCGCGCCGGCACGGGCCTGCGCGACGCGGTGCTGGCCGAACCGGACGCGCGCGTCGCGCCGTCGCAATGGGGGCGGCTCGTGCTCAACGCGATCGAAATCGGTGGCGATCCGGGCATCGGGCTCGCGTTCGGGCTGCTGCTGAAGCCGACCGTGCACGGCTTTCTCGGTTATGCGACGTTGACCGCGCGGGACATCCGTGAAGCGCTGTCGGTCACGCAGCGTTACTTCCGGATGCGCAATCGCCAGTACCGGCTGACCTATGCGGAAGACGAACGCGGCGCGACGCTCGAGTTGCACGGCGTGCAGGCGAATCCCGTCCTCCAGCATCACGTGATGTTCGAATTCGTGCTGACCGGGCTCGCACAGAACATCTCGCAATGGTCGGGCCGCGCGTCGCCGCCGATCACGCTGCAATTCGCATGGCCGGAACCCGCGTATTTCGCGCGCTATCGCGACCAGTTGCCGCCGGTGGCATTCGGCTGCGCGGCCAACGCGCTGTGGATCGCGCGCGATGCGCTCGACTGGCCGCTACCGCTCGCCGACGAGGTCGCGCACCGGCAGGCGCTCGTGCAGGTCGAGCGCGAATATGCGCAGGTGCGGCAGGAGGAAGGCGATCTGGTCGAGCGCGTGCGCGCGGAGCTGGCGCGCGCCGCCGGCGATTATCCGGGGCCGGACACGCTCGCCGATGCGCTGCTCGTGTCGACGCGCACGCTGCGGCGCCGGCTGGAGGAAGCCGGATCGAGCTATCGGCAATTGCTCGACGAAGCGCGGTTTCGCGACGCGAAGCAGTTGCTCGCCGCGTCGGATCTCGATCTGAAAACGATCGCCGAGCGGCTGCAATTCACCGACCCGGCGAACTTCACGCGTGCGTTCCGGCGCTGGGCCGGGCAGACGCCGAGCGCGTTCCGGGAAGCGGCTGCGGGAGCGGCACGCGCATGACGCGCGCCGCGCGTCAGCGGCCGATATGAATCCGCGCGCCGCCGTCGCCCTCGCCCGCTTGGATCCGCACGTCGCCCGTTGCGGCGACGATCGCGTCATACACATCGTCGCCCACGCACACCACCGGCACCGCGATCGCATACAGCTCGGCGGCCACGATCGCGCCGATCGAGATAATCAAATCGCGCTCCTTCAACACGATCCCGACCGGCCCCGTGCCATTGCGCACCGCTTCCGCGAGCACGCTGCTGCTCGAGCTCGAACCCTTCGCGTGCGGCATCACCATCACCTTGCCGGCGAGGCTCGCGCCGGCCTGCGGATGCCCGCGGTCGACGATCCGGCCCGCGCCCGAGTCGTAGCCGCCCCAGAAGCTCAGCGGCTTGTCGAGGATGAACGGGCGCGCGCACGCGCTGCCCGGCACGAGCGTGTCGCCCGTCAAGAATGTGCCCGTCGTTTCAGTCATCGAATCGCACCTTGCCTTCGTACGCGGAGCGCACGCATTCGCGCATGCTGCCGTACGCGACCGTCACGCCGATGTTCGCGGGCGCATACGACGCCCATTTCCCCGAGTTGGTCATCACCAGCCCCGACAGTTGCTTCATCACCGGCGTGATGTACGTGCAGGTATCGACGACGATCTGGATGCCGCGCGCGGCGAATTTCTCCACGAGGCCGGCTTGCTCCAGTTCCCACAGAATGAAGCGGCTCGTGTTCACGTAGAAGTCGCACGCCGGCTTGCCGTCGAACGCGTCGAGCAACGTGTCGAGCGTGCGGAATTCGGCCAGCGAAAAATGCGGCGTGCCGAGCGCGACCGCGACGAGCGCGTCGCCGGCCGCACCGTGATTCAGCGTGCGGCGAATCTCGTCGAGATCGGCCATCGCGATATCGACCGTGCGCTGCGCGGCGCGGCCGTGCAACGCGGCGTCGAGCGTCGGCGCCTCGGGCGTCACGCCGACCGCATGGAACAGCGCGACGGCCCCGCTCGACGCGGCGGCCGCGCCGAGCGCCTTGAGTTCGTCCTCGGTGGTGTCCGCCGGCAACCCGACGATCGCCGGCACGACCGCGCTCGCGACCTTGCCAACCGCCAAACCGAGCGCGGCGAAATAGATGTCGCGCGACGGCAGGCGGCTGAAATCGGGCGCATTGAACACGATCCGCGCGGCGCGGTTCGCGTCGACATGCAGCCCCGCGTACGGCGCGCGCCCGGTGATCGCGGCGGCCAGATCGAGAAAATCGCCGTAACGGCTCGTGCGCGCGCCGAGCACCGAGTTCGCGAACACGATCGCATTCGATTCGGCCCACGCGATCTGCTCGCCCTTCGCCGGACGATTCTTCAGCTGATACGGCGCGCACGTGAAGCTCGATTCGCAGCCGAGTTGGAGATGCGCGTCCATCAGGCGCTGCGCATCGCGCTGGATCGTGCGGTCGCCGTGGTACAGCTCGGGATGGATCAGGTCGAGCGACCCGACGTTCAAGGTGGTCGGCACCGCGACCTTCGCGCCCGTGTCGACGAAATAGTCGACGAAGTCGAGGCTCGTCTGGCCGTGATACAGACAGCCGTCGATATGGGCGGACGTAATGTCGATCAGGTGCGGCGCGGACATCACCTGCGCGGTGCGCGCGACGATCCGCATCGCGCGGGCGACGCCGTCGCCGAAATCCCCGCGCAACATGGCGTCGTCGCGGTCACTCAACTGCAGCATCGGTTGCTCCTCGTGACGCGTACCGGCGGCGGCGCCGGTTCGTGAAATCAGTCAGAGGACTCTACAACTGGAAATAAAAACTGTCCAGATCACCATCAAACCGGACATCATTAAAACCAATTCCAGCAATCGACTACTTCCAAGCCGACCAATGGCCTGAATTTCGCGCCAGTTGATCGCCACGCCACCACGCCAGCCCCGCCTACCGTTCCGCCGTCAGGCTGAACAATTCATTGCGCAACGCCTTCGCGCGCTCGCGGCCGAACTGCGTGTCGAATTCGTCCTGCGCGGCCTGCCACGCGACTTTTGCCTGCGCGAACGTACGCTCGCCGAGCTTCGTGAGGTGCAGCGCATGCGCACGCGCATCGCGCTCGGACGCCGCCGTCGAGACGAAACCGTCGCGCTGCAACGGCTTCAGCGCACGCAGCAAGGTCGTGCGGTCCATCACGAGCATGTCGGCAAGTTCGCTCATCAGGAGGCCGGGGTGGCGCGTGAGGTTCGCCATGATCGAGAACTGGGCGGGCGTGACGCCGACCGGGGCCAGATGGCGCTCGTACAGTTGCGTGACGAAGCGCGCCGCCTGACGCAGCGCGAGACAGTTGCACGCCTGGGCAATCGAGGTGTCGTTCATGTTCGGCAATTTATATGTGCATATGCATAAAGTCAATGTACACTCCGCCGTAACAGCGAGCGGCCGGCGGCCGGCCATCGCGTCAAGGAGACCGACATGGACTACATCGACAAGCTGCGCATCTTCCGGTCGGTGGTGGAGATGCGCAGCTTCACGCGCGCCGCCGACATGCACGGCCTCGCACGGCCGGTCGTATCGCGTGCGGTCGCGGATCTGGAGGCGCGTTTCGGCAGCCGGCTGCTGCACCGGACGACCCGCCAGGTGTCGCTGACCGAAACGGCCGAGCGCATCTACGAGCGTTGCGCGGCCGTGCTCGACGAACTTGGCGCGCTGGAAGTGGAAGCGCAGACGCACACGCGCGAGCCCGAAGGCCTGCTGCGCCTCGTCGCGCATACGACGGCCGCGCTGAACCGGCTCGTGCCGCTGATCGCCGGCTTCAAGCGCGCGCATCCGAACGTGCGCCTCGACGTCACGCTGACCGAGCGCCCGGTCGATCTGGTCGGCGAAGGCTACGACATCGGCATCGTCGTGCCGTACATGCTGACGAGCGAATCGACCGTCGTGCGGCTGGTCGAGCGCATTCCGGTCGTGATCGTCGCGACGCCTGCGTATCTGCAGACGCATGCGCGCCCCGAGACGCCGGCCGACCTCGCCGATCACGCGTTCGTGCCGATCTCGCCGTCGCTGCGCCGCCCGGCGCTGTCGTTCCGGGTCGACGGCGACATGCTCACCGTGCCGTTCCGTTTCGACATCTCGTCGAACAGCCCCGTGTTCAACCGCGAAATGGTGATGCACGACTTCGGCATCGGCGTCGTCCCGAAAACGCTCGTCCAGGCCGAACTCGCATCGGGCGCGCTCGTGCAGTTGCTGGAAGAAGCCGATCTCGTCGACGCGTTCGTCGAAATCAAGCTCGCGTACGCGAACCGCGCGCTGCTGCCCGCGAAGGTGAAGGCGTTCATCGACTACACGGCCGCGTACTGCGACCGCGAAGGCTGGATCGTTCCGGCAGCGGCGTGACGCCGGGCGCGCGAATGCGCGTTTCCGACGCCGATTGATACAGCCACGACACCAATCTGATCCCGCCGCGCCCCTCGCTTCGCGCCGCGTCGCCACCTAACATGTGCACATGCACAAGACCACGCTCACCGATGACGATTGCTTCGCGGTCCGGCAAGCCGCCCGGCGGATCTCGCAGTTCTACGAGCGCTACCTGTCGCGGGCGGGCGTCACGCCGTCGCAATACAGCATCCTCGCGCTGCTGCGCGAACGGCCCGGCCTGACGATGGCGACGCTGTCGAACGTGCTGGTGATCGAACGCACCGCGCTGTTGCGCGCGCTCAAGCCGCTCGTCGGCGCGGCGCTGGTGACGGGGCGGATCGAGCCACCGTGCCGCGGTCAGACCTTCGCGCTGACCGCGCACGGCGAAACGAAGGTGGCCGATGCGCACGTGCACTGGCTCGCCGCGCAGGAAGCGTTCGAGCGGTGCTTCGGGTCGGTGCAGGCGGCCCGACTGAGAGACGAATTGTTCCGCATCACGCACAACCTGCCGGAACGCTAACCCTTTCCCCGATCGACGTCGTGCCGTCGATCGCTTTAATAAGTGCATATACATAGGTGAATCGATGGATACGACCCAAGACGCTGCCTCGTCACGCGAAGCAGCCACAACCGAGCGGCCCGCCAAGCAGCAACGCCGCGTACCGTGGATGCGCATCGCGGTGGGCGCCGTCGTCGTCGTGGTCGTGGCCGCCGCGCTCGACTGGCTGTTCGTGCTGCGCTTCCAGGAAAGCACCGACGACGCGTACGTCGGCGGCGACGTGACCGTGCTCGCACCGAAGGTCAACGGCTTCGTCGACAAGATCCTCGTGACCGACAACCAGCGCGTGAAGGCCGGCGACGTGCTCGTGCAGCTCGATGCGCGCGACTACGACGCGAAGCTCGCGCAGGCCAGCGCCGAAGTCGACAGCGCGCGCTCCGCCGTGACCGAACTCGAAGCGAAGCAGCAACTGCAATACGCGGTGATCGGCCAGCACGCGGCCGACAAGAACGCGTCGTCGGCCGAGCTGACGCGCGCTGCGTCGGACCGCGTGCGCTACCGCGAATTGGTGAAGTCGGACGCCGTATCCAACCAGATCGTCGAGCGCGCGGACGCCGACTACTCGAAGGCCGGCGCGGCCGTCGAACGCAGCGACGCCGCGCTGCTCGCATCGAAGCGGCAGCTCGACGTGCTCGGCGCGCAGCTCGCCGATGCGCGGGCCCGCGTGAACACCGCGCTCGCCGCGCAGCGCGTCGCGGCGCTCAACGTCGAATACACGACGATCCGCTCGCCGGTCGACGGCTACGTCGGCAACCGCACGGGGCGCGTCGGGATGCTCGCGAACGTCGGCGTGCCGCTGCTGACGGTCGTGCCGGCCTCCGGCCTGTGGATCGACGCGAACTTCAAGGAAGACCAGCTGCGCAAGATGCGCGCGGGAGACCGCGTCGACGTCGCGCTCGATGCGTCGAGCACGCGGCTGCACGGCCGCGTCGACAGCCTGGCGCCCGCGACCGGCGCGACCTTCAGCGTACTGCCGCCCGAGAACGCGACCGGCAACTTCACGAAGATCGTCCAGCGCGTGCCGGTGCGCGTGCATCTCGATCCGCAGCCCGGTATCGAGCAGGTGCTGCGCCCCGGCCTGTCCGCGGTCGTGACCGTGCATACCGACCACCAGCACTGAGCGGGAGCCGACGATGACCACCGCGTTTTCCGGCGACCCCGCGTCGCAACCGACCAGGCAGCGCGTGTTCGCGTTCGCGCTGATGTGCGTCGGCTTCTTCATGGCGACGCTCGACATCCAGATCGTCGCGTCGTCGCTGCGCGACATCGGTGGCGGGCTGTCCGCGAGCCAGGACGAACTGTCGTGGGTGCAGACCGCGTACCTGATCGCCGAGATCATCGTGATCCCGATGTCGGGCTGGCTGTCGAAGGTGATGTCGACGCGCTGGCTGTTCGCCGCGTCGGCCGTCGGCTTCACGATCACCAGCATGCTGTGCGGGCTCGCGTGGGACATCAACTCGATGATCCTGTTTCGCGGGCTGCAGGGCGCGCTCGGCGCCGCGATGATCCCGACCGTGTTCACGACCGCGTTCGTGCTGTTCCCCGGCAGGCAGCGGCTGATCGCGTCGACGACCATCGGCGCGCTCGCATCGCTCGCGCCGGCGATCGGCCCCGTGATCGGCGGCTGGATCACCGATCAATGGTCGTGGCACTGGCTGTTCTACCTGAACCTCGTGCCGGGCATCGCAGTAGCCGCGCTGGTGCCGCGCTACGTGCATATCGACGCGCCCGATCTCAGCCTCATCAAGCGCGGCGACTATCTCGGCATCGTGCTGATGTCGGGCTTCCTCGGCTGCCTCGAATACGTGCTCGAGGAAGGCCCGCGCAAGAACTGGTTCGGCGACGACGCGATCGTGATCTGCGCGTGGCTCTCCGGCATCTGCGGCTTCCTGTTCATCGTGCATGCGCTGACCGCGAAAGACCCGATCGTCGACCTGCGCGCGCTCGCCGTGCGCAACTTCGGGATCGGCAGCCTGCTGTCGTTCGTGACCGGCATCGGGATTTTCGTGACCGTGTTCCTGACGCCGCTGTTTCTCGCGCAGGTGCGTGCGTTCAGCTCGCTGCAGATCGGTATCGCGCTGCTGTCGGTCGGCGCGTTCCAGTTGATCGCGCTGTGCGCGTATGCGTTTGCCGCGCGCTACGTCAGCATGCGTGCGCTGCTCGTGTTCGGGCTCATCTGCTTCGGCCTCGGCTGCTACCTGTACACGCCGATCACACACGACTGGGGCTGGCAGGAATTACTGCTGCCGCAGGCGCTGCGCGGCATCGGCCAGCAGTTCAGCGTGCCGCCGATCGTGACGATGGCGCTCGGCTCGCTGCCGCAGTCGCGCCTGAAATCGGCGAGCGGGTTGTTCAACCTGATGCGCAACCTCGGCGGCGCGATCGGTATCGCGGTGAGCGCGACGATGCTCAACGACCGGCTGAATTTTCATTACTTGCGCCTGAACGAACACGTGAGCGCCGGCGAGCCGCAGGTCGCGTCGCTGCTCGATCGCCAGGCCGCGTACTGGGGATCGGTGGCCGGCAATACGCTGAACACCGCTCAGGCCGGGCTCGCGAACCTGCATCGGCTGATCTATCGCGAAGCGCTGACGCTCACCTATGCGGATGCGTACTACGCGCTGTCGCTGTGCTTCGTCGTCGCGCTGCTTGCCGTCGTGTTTTCCAAACCCATTACGTTGAACGCGCCGCCGCCGGACGCGCACTGAGGCCCAGGGATCATCATCATGAAGAAGCTACTCGTCGCGCTGGCCGTCAGCGCATTCGCCGCCGGCTGTGCGGTGCAGCCCGCGCAGCATCCGGCGCTGAACGACTCCGTTCAGACGCTTGCGCCCAGCGCGTGGGATACCGACGTGCCGCGCGCGGACATTGACGCGGCCGCCTGGTGGGCGCAGTTCCACGACCCCGTGCTCGACCGGCTGATCGCGACCGTGCTCGACGGCAATCTCGATCTGCAGGCCGCCGCCGAGCGCGTGAAGCAGGCGCAGGCGCTGACCGTGCAGAAACGCGCGGTGCTGCTGCCCGAACTCGACGCGACCGCGCATGCGGCCGACGCGCGGCAGAACACGCCGCCGCCGCTCGGTTATGTGCGGCAGGCTGGGGCCGGGCTCGCGCTGAGCTGGTCGCCCGATGTGTTCGGCGGTGAACGGCTCGATTTGCTGGCCGCTCAAGCGGAGTTGGTCGGGCAAAAGCACGCGGAAGATGCGATGCGCCTCGCTCTCGCGGCCGACGCGGCATCCGCGTATGTCGATCTGCGCTGGGCGCAGCAGGAACTGAAGATCCTGCAGGACAACGCGAAGATCCGCCAGCATGCGCTCGAACTCACACGCAAGCGGCAGGCGTTCGGGCTGTCGACGGAGCTCGACGTGACACGTGCGCAGAACCAGCTCGACGCGCTCGAGGCGCGGATTCCGCCGACGCAGGCGCAGATTTCGCATCAGCTCAATCTGATCGCCGTGTATTCGGGGCGGACGCCGGAATCGGTCGATCGGCTCGTGTTGGCGCAGGCCGGGGAGATTCCCGCGCCGCCGATTGGCGCGCCGGGGACGTTGCCTTCGCAGGCGTTGTTGCGGCGGCCGGATGTGCTGACTGCCTATGCACAGGTCGAGCGGCGTGCAGCGCAGGTGGGCGTGGCGAAGGCCGAGCGGTATCCGAAGTTTTCGTTGAACCTGACAGACGGGATTCTGGCGGCTTCCTATCTCGGGCTGCCGACGTTGACCGATAACCTGTTCAGCGCGGCACTGAGTGCGACGAGCCCGATCTTCAACGCGGGGCGGATTACCGCCGATATCTCGCAGAGCGAAAGCCGGATGCGCGAGTCGGAACTCGGGTTACGGCAGACGATGCTGCAAGCGCTGCGGGAAGTCGAGGATGCGCGTGCGAATCTCGTCAGTTCCGATGAGGCGACGCGAAGGCTGGGTAGCGCATTGGCGGCTTCCGATAAAGCGCTCGGGCTGGCGAATCAGCTCTATAAGGGCGGCGCGACGGATTTTCTGGATGTGCTGTCGGCGCAGGAGGTTTATTTGCGGGATTCGGACTCGCTCAATCAGGTCAAGCGCGAACATGCGCTCGCGGCGGTGGCGTTGTATCGGTCGCTTGGGGGTGGGTGGAGCAGGAATGAGGCGGCGGGTGGACCGCGGGCGGAAACCGAAGCTGTGGCAAAGAACTAGGTGGGATCACGATGCGGGAGCCTGTCAGACTTTTAGTGTGCCGAGGTCATGAAACGATAACGGAACTAACGTCCTATGACCGATGCAACAGTGATCAAGAAAAGCAAGAATCCGAAGGCGCCGAAGGTGTTTCCCGACGAACTGACGATCAGTTGCTTGCCCAGGTTCAGGGCAAGAACGCCGAGTCGATCCTGGGGCGAATCGGGGCTTGGCCGGCCAGCTCGGGAAGCGGTTGGCCGAGCGCATGCTCGCGGCCGAGATGAGCCACCATCCGGAAGCCGGGACCGAGCAAGGCAAGGCCGGCAACCGCAATGGCACCCGCACCAAGACGTTCCTCACGCCCCAACGGCGAACTGAAGCTGGATATTCCGCATGACCGGCAGGCAACGTTCGAACGGCAATTGGCCGGCAAGTATCAATGCCGGCTGCCCGGCTTCGATGATCACGTCATCAGCATGTATGCGCGCGGCATGAGCGTACGCTTGATTCAGGGCCATCTGCGGCCACTGAGCTTTGCGGACACCGATTTCCTGAACCCGAATCTATCGAAGAGGCCGCGGGACAAACTCGCCCGCACGTTCACCGCGGAGCAGGCTCAGGCGATTCACTCCTTTGTCGAAGCCCTACCGATAGAAATCGTACCGATGGTCATCCACTGCGAAGGTGGCCATTCACGGTCATGCGCCGTCGCCTTGGCACGCCATCGGCTATATGGCTATCAAGCGGATCAAACATCTTGCGCACGCCACCCCTGCAATCGTCCGCATCATGATAGGAAATGACCGTACAACTCATCGCGAGCGGCAACGAGCCCGTGGCTGATACGTTTCAACAACCGCGCCCGTTGCCCTGCAACAGGCAGCGACGCGCCGTCATGTCTTTATTGAACCGAGAGCCTGGGACGAAATCAGCTTTGGCAGTGGCTCACATTTACATTGGCACAAATCGTTCTCTAATGCGACCTGCTTACCCATCATCGTCATCGCACGTGGCGAGCCGTCGCTTATGATGACACCCGTCGTGCCACAGGCGGGACATTGAACCGGGGCGCCCAGATAAGCGAAAGGTTGGCCTTGCAACGAGGTGCCGGCGATACCGTCAACCACAACACCGTTGCGGTCGGTCTTATCGCCCTGACGAATGAACCGTCGGCTCATGCTGTAAGGCCGTTGGATGGCGTCGCAGCATTGCACGCCCGCTCGATATCGTCCGGCCATACCGGTTCGCGGCAAGTCAGTTGGGCGAGCCAATGCAATAGGGATTGAGAGAATGCGGGAAGTGCCCCGACCGCCACCACCAGCCACACTATCGGATTGCCCGACTTAAGTAGGCCCGAGGTTCCGTCGAAATTCAACCTCAGCGAATTGCGCAGGGAGGCTCCCTTCGGCAGGAACTCGGTCACCGGGGGCAGCGAAGCGGGGCCTTCTTCCATAAATCGCCGGTAGAACTCAAAGTCCTGGTAGAGGACTTTCATGACCTCCTGTCCCCCGACGCTTCCCTCATCGGACGACAGGACAACTCGCGTTCCCATCGAGAATGTATCCTTGACCATCCCCTTGTCGTCAAGAACCAGGCAACGAACCACGCGCGGCGCCGTGCGCGTGGGGCCGCTTCTGGGTTTGCGTTCGACGTACAGGAAGGCGCTATCCCAGGGTACCGATACAACCCCGCCAGGGCCATTGTGCTTGAACGCGTAAATCATCCGGTCACGCCGGTTAAACCGGACGGGCTTGCAGGTGTAATTGAAACAGTCGCGTGTCAATGCCCAAATGCCAATTCCCGAGAAACCGAGCGCGACAAACAAGAAAAACGAAAGCACTCCATAAATGAGCCCCAGTTGTCCCCGCTGCTCGTAGATAGGAGGTACATGAGTCATCATCCAAAGAAGGGCCGCCGTGAATGCCAACGAACCGAGCCCCGGTAACATAAACGCAAAGACCCCCCAGCCCTTCTCCGAATAGTTTCCGTCTCGGACCTCTAGGCAAGTATCGCTCATCGAGAATACTGAACGCTCATCCTTAGCCGTGTCAGACGCAGGCTGTCCGATTGCGAGGCGGGCAGCCTGCTCCTCCTCGCTGACCGGCCGGTTCAGGCGGTACCACGAGAGTCCGTCAAATGCCATCTTTTTTCTCCATCACGAAAGCATTGCCGTAAATGCCTTTTGGTCTTCGGCCAGAGTGGGGAACCGCTCTTTGGCCTCTTTCAGACCAAAAAAACATCGCTCAAGCCACTCATCCACTTCCTTACCCTTGAAGTAGTTGATGAGGATACCAATAAGGGCAGCGATAAGCAGAAGCGGCAGGGCCACGACCGCTGCAGCGGATGCCGAAAGGAATATGACAGAGTAAGCGAGGGCAAGACCGACAACCGCTGATGCGGCATCCAGTATAAACATCGTCACATTACCTTCCTTGAAATCCTGCACGGCATGATAGATGTCAATCGCAGCAGACACGAGCCCAACCACCGCGCCGCCGTACCTCCCCGCGACGTTGAGGAAACGTTCTAGTCGAAGCCAGCCTGTACCCAACTGAGCCCCAGCCTTTCCGACGGTGTCAATTGCAGCCGAACCATATTGCGCAACACTCGCCACGAGTCCACCAATGGCGTTGTTGAACTTGATGCCGGCCTCCGATTGATTGAACCGATTCGCCTTCTTCAATTCTTCCCGAGCAAAGCGAAGATTGATAGCACTGAATATCGCCCCGATGCCCGCAAACCCAGGCTCCCCCTTCGTCATGAGCCTAAATTTCGGCATGAAAATCGTCTCGACCACGTCGGGTGTCAACGTCGCACTGGCCAATTTCTCGAAGCCGGGTTTGGCTTTGACGCCAGCCAGGGCAGCGGCCTCTGTCGCCGGGCTTTCGACTGGCACGAACTGCTTCGCCTTGATCTCCGCGTCTACGCCTCCGCCTACGGAGGCCTTGTCCTGAAGCTGCTTTTTCAGGTCCTGGACACTGATTTTCTGCCGGCCCGGCATCACTTCCTGCATCTGACGGGCGATGTAGTTCACCCATTGGTTTACCGAACCGTATACGACCTTAAACTCGAACAGCTGTTTCGTTCGCATGCACAGAGTCGCATACAGCACTTTGGTTGCAGCCGTATCTACACTCGCGCTGATAGCTTCGGCCACGGGCCCACCTGTCTCATGGAGAAGCCATGCTAACGCCTTCGCAACAGCAACTTTGACGCCCTTATCCTTCGACTCTTCCACGCCCTCTATCTTGCTGTACGACTCTATGAGCTTCGCGACGAACTCCCTCAGTTCCATGTACGGATAGCCGGACGCCTCCTTGACCTTCTCAGCCAGCACCGGGCTGTTTAGGACGAACGCCCGCAACAGCGGATTACGGGTATCGGATACGTTGCCTTTAGCCCATTTGACGAGCACATCGACGGCATTCTTGCGGTCAGCCGAGCCTTCGATGCATCGCGTAAATGTGTTGGTATAGTTCAGCCCACATCTCCAGCTTCCCGGCTCGTAATCCGACTCGAAAACGTTCAGCAATGCTGAACTGGACAGCCACGCCTGATGGTCTTGCGACAGCGGTATAAGCGTGCTCGCCTGCTCCGACTTCATCGCGTTCGCCATCTGTTGCCGAAAGTCGACGATAGCCTGCTGCCGATAGTGGGTCGTGTAGGGCTTCCATGCCTCCGGTCCAGCTGTTGCAAGTTCAGACTCCTTCTGCGCCTCAATGCTCTTGAGCCGCTTCTCGAGCGCCTTGCCACCATCGAACAGAGCCCCGAGGCCCATGCCCTCATAAGTATTGGCTTCCAGCATGCCGGCGGCACGTTCCACGTCCTCTTTCGCCGAAACCGCGACCGCCTTTTGCAGCGCGTCGATTGCGCTGGAGGTCCATATTCCGTGTTCATACGGCGCCAGCGCTGCGCCGAAAGCAACGCGCTGCTCAAAATTGAGTTCCTGCGTGATGCCAACCGGGTCCCACAACGCGAAGAACAGCCCCTTGTCCGGCAGTATGGAATCCATCGCCTTTTTCAAGGCCGGCTGCTGCCCGGCACGGTCATGGTACGGAAAGCAACCGGTAACGAGCGCATCGGGACGACCGCCCTTGTATTCGCTCAGTAGCCCCTCGAGATGGTCCAGGCTATCCGCGTGCGGCTGGTTCATGCTGCCGTTATACCAGGCGGTTGCATCGAACTTCTGCATCCGCTTGTCACGACAACCCATGAAGTTCTTCGCGTAGGTGTCTCGGACTTTCTGTGTCCAAAGCTCATCGCTGAACGCCAGATACACGGTTCCGGCATGTTCTGCGTCTTCAACGGTGATGCATTGAGCCAGTTGCGCATGCCCAGGTTGGTGGCAGCTGAACGGTTTCTCGAAACTACGGTCGAGCTTGATGCCGACCGGATAGTCGTACAAATATCCTTCCGCCGTAACCGCGTATATCTGCCATCGCTGTGTCTTTGGATAGAAGATATACACATAGCCGTAGCGCAGGGTGCGCAGCGTGTACTTTGCCTTTTTGAGCGCGATACCGACGACGCCGTCGCCAAACTTTCCGCCCATGAGCGACATCGCGCCAGCAGAGCTGTGAGCCTTGGAGTTGGCCACGACCCCGTAGCGGACAGGCAGAATCGGCAATCCCTTCTTCTTGCACATGTTGCATGAATTCGGCGCACGCGAACTGGTCTGCATCGCGGACTGCGTGAGCTGCGAAATACTCGCAAAATTCGTGTCGAGTGCCATTCTTTATCTCTCTCTCGTGCCGCCACCCGGGCTCATTGATATTGGAGGCTCTCGCGAGCAATCGCTTCCCAGTCTGCCGCGCTCCAGTTCGCTACCGCTTCAGCATACGGGCCTTTCCGCGGCGCCTGCAGAATGGCCCGAACACGCGGGTGACGGTCAAAGCAGGGGGAAACGAGTGTGCCGTGAAGTGCAAAAGCAAGCAGGTCCCCACCGGCGAGCCCGTGAGCCTCTCCTTTTGCAAGTTGCGCGTCGAGCAGCGCCGACATATCGGGACGAGGCGCCGTACCATTGCAACGGAGTAGGTCAAGCCCGCGTTGAACCAACTCGATGCGCGCAATTCGTGCGTGCTGGTCCGCAGTAACCGCGAAGGCGGCTTCCGGTTCGGCCGCGCCGTTGACCACCGTCCAGCCGCTCACGGGGTCGAGGTACGTCCACGTTGCAACCGGCCCCAGAAGCGCATCCATCTGCTCGGCCTTCAAGATGCGACCCAAGTGCGGAAACACGCGCGGGTCGTAGTAGCGGAAGACCGCATCACCCGAAGTCGGCGCCTGTAGTAACAACCGGTTCGACAGATGTTGCTGCAGCCGGCCCGTCGCCTTGCCGCATTCGACAATGGCGCAAACGACCGGCGGCAAGCCATTCTCCAGGTCCGATTCGGCGCGCTCTCTCAACGCTGGCAATTGCAGCTCGGGATGCTCGGCACAGTAAAGCACGGGAGCCACACCCTCGAGTTCGGGACGCGCCGCGGGAACCAACTCACCGACTTCATAGACCGGCGGCACACCAGGCAACTCGGGCTTCCCGTTCACGACTTCGACGATAACGTAGTGAACCATACCGACCGCCCTACACGAGTGCCGAGCCGGCCTGGGCCGCGGCTGCGAACTGCTGGGCGCACGACTTTGAAGGCGCAAGCTGCGCCGACGCGCTATCGCCCGCCGGGCCATCGAAGATGAGCGGACTGCCCTTGACCTCGACCAGCCCCGGCGCATGGATGAAGATCTTACCTTCGGCGATGCGAATCGATGCGCCGCCGGCGGTAAGGGTGATTTCCTTCTGGGCTGTAACGTTCACCGAATCGGAAGTGGACACGACCTTTACAGTCTTGTCTGCCGTAAGTTCGATGTTGTCCGACTGCGCCTGCACTTCGACCTTGCCTTTGCCGGCAAACAGCTTGATACCGGCATTCTGCACGAAGAAGCTTAATTTCTCGCCAATACTGGCAATCCACGACCTCGCCACCGAAACGTAGGTGCTCTCTCCGCTAACCAAATTGACGTGCTGGGTAGCTGCTGCGTGGAGCGACTTCTGTGTCGACAGGCCCATGTCAGCCGGGCTCGCAAGCAACATGACGGGTTGCGAAAACGCATTGGCGCTTCCGGTGCCGCCACCCGCTGTCCTGCCGCCCGCCATAGAACCCTGTGCATCGCTCTGCGTCGTCGCAGCGAAGTCCTTGATGGCGTCCTGTGCATCGTCCAGGGTCTCGGCCTGGCCGTCAGCAGCAGCGAGTGAGCGATGCTGAATCACGCCGCTCGAATCGATAAGGTGTTGCGTAGCTTCCTTCACATCCAGCGGCTGACTCGACGTGCCGCCGCGGGCGTAGGTCGATACGTAGAGCCCGCGTCCGGCCCGCAGGGCGCCTGACGCCTCGGTCTTCAGTTCGAAGCCAGTGCCAAGGTAGTTGCCGCGCGTATTGCCGCTGTGGTCGATGAGATAGCCGATGTGAAGATATGAATTCGCCGTCGAGCTGAAAAGCTGCGCCCGGTTCTGCGACGTGGAGTCGTCGAAGACGAGTTGATTGAAACCCTGACCGCTGTACTCCTGCGACTTGAAACCGGACAGCAGGCCGTTCGAATGCCAATGTGGCGTGTTGACAGAGTGAAAGAGCACCCCACTGACGACCGGCCGGTCGCAATCCCCGTCGAGGTAATTGACGGCCACTTCCTGCCCGATTCGAGGGACGAACACACCGCCGAATCCCTTGCCGGCGTGCGGCAGTATTACCCGCATCCAGCACGATGACGTCTCGTTATTGCTCCCCAGACGGTCCCAGTGCATCTGAGCCTTCACCCGGTTCAACTCGTCCGTGTACACCTCCTCACCCGCCGGTCCCACGATAGTGGCGGTCTGCATATGCATGACCGGCTTTCTGTGCTCGAACGGGCTGCGGAATGGCACCGAGCGGCGCTGGACCTCGATTTCGGCCAGCACGAAACTTTCATTGCCTAACGGGTCCTTCGATACGAATGCGGCCTGCCGGTCCTTGTATTCGGCACGCAGACGCGACAGGCGTCGCTGCAGGCTACCCGGAAAGGGGCGGCTGTTGCCCAACGGCAGATTGTTCTGGATAGCCCAACGCACGCCAAGAATCGCGAACTCGCGGTCCTCAGGCTTGTCTGCGTCGTGCTCGGGATGGTCTTCGAGCGTGAACCATCGACCGGCGTCCATGCACGGAACACTGCCCACCCCGAAAAACCGTTTGCTGCGCGAGGCCATCTCTTCCAGCCGAATTCGCATAGCGCGCTCGCCACGGTCGTAGGACTCGCCGGTGACTGGAAAGCTATAGTGGCCCGCGTATTCGTAGACTTCCAACTCCTGCGGGATATCGCCTTGGTCAACCGTGGACCGGTCCGCCCGCTGCAACGTGCGTGCCGGACGTTTGTAATCCGCTGTGCTGAACGCATATCCGACGCTTTGCGTCGTACGCTCGCCGCTCCATTCGACGAGTGTGCCAGCCTGGCCGTCTCGGTCGCCGCGATAGAACGGTACTCGCTGGGTAGCGAGCGCTTTGCAATTGAAGAGGTCGTCGGTCACGACAATCGTATGCGACTTACCGTCCTCTGCATGCTCGACATACGTGAACCATCCCTCCGACTCCATCAACCGATGGACGAAATTGTGGTCGGTTTCGTACTGAGTACAGTACGAGCGAACCGCGCCCGGGTCTTTCACATCGAGCCGGAAATGACCGCGCGCCGGCGAATGGCCGCTGAACACTTTAGTCAGGATGTCGGCGGTCGTTAGGTCCTGGAAAATGCGCGCGTCCTTGCGGTACTGCAGAAAGCGCATCCACGACGAAAACGAAAGCTGATAGTAAGTGAGTCCCCCGTCCGCTCCGAGGCGTCGCGTTGCATGGACGTAGCCATGCCAAGGCAGGTACGACTCGTCGGCTTGACGCACCCATAATGTGACAGGTTGCGCCATCAGCTTCTTCAAATGAAGCGCGCGCTCCCGGGACACGACGTCCACTGTGAGCTCGAAATCCCGGCCCACGCGCGATTCGCCCATGGCGCGTTGCGGCAACAGCACCTTCGCCCCGAGGGGCGTTTCCAGGACGAGCGCTCGGTTCGTCTGCTCGATACCCGCGTCAAGCATCAACGAATTGGGCAACCTACCCATTTCGAATATCTCCTCTGGAGGAAAAAATGAACGCGCATCGGAGGCGGCGCGAAAGGTCGAAAGAGATTTTGCCACAACGACCTATCCGCTTTGATAACAAACGTAAAAACAGTCTCCCGGCAACCGACATCATTTTATGTTTCAATGCTTTCTAATCTTTCGCATCGACAACAAGGGCATTTCTTACAGCAATTAACGCCGAAACAAGCAGCGGACCGACCCCTTCACTATCCAGGATTGAAACGCCCGATCGCTTCGCCTCCTTCAGGAGCATGTGCAATTCTACAAAATGCACGCTAAATCGGTCTCCGAGCAACCGTGTTGAGTTACTCGATTTTGTAGATAAACGTTTCCACTGAGAGGAAAGACCTGTTAGAAATAACAGGCCAGCCAAATTTTATGGAGCATTGCAACCTCGAGCGCGACGAAGACCGACATCGCATAATGGCTCTTGTATTGCGCATCCGCGTAGAGGCGGAGATTGCCGGTTTGCACTGCGGGCTCCTTGTTCTGGATTGTTGTGTGTTACCGCTGCACGGTCATTCGATGGCCGGCCAACGATAGCCGATCACCTCATGCAACGGATACGCAAGTTCCCGAACCTCTTCCAGCTGGTTGCCGCCGAACAGGTGAACGTGTTCGGCGTCGTGCCGCAGGTAGAAACCCACGTGCCCTTTCCAGCTCGTCGGATCATCCCGCGTCAGGATCGCGATGCAGCCGTAGACCGGGCGCTCCAGCGGTTTGCCCCATTCGAGCCACGAGCGCGCGAGCGCGGAGCCGGTGCCGCGGAATCCGGCGTGCGCCATGCACCAGTTCACGAAGGACGAACACCAAGAAATCTTGTCGTCGTAGCCGACCAGGTTCGTCTGGTTGTTGTATTCGACGATGCGCGGGTTGATGCTGCCCGGCGGGTGGCGGCGGATGCCGAGTTCGGCCAGCGCGACGGGCATCCAGGGTGGGTGGGCGGCTTTCACTTTGCTCTCAGG